>JAITKH010000393.1 GCA_031278535.1 Planctomycetota bacterium
ATCATTGGTATGAATTGCGCGCTTGCGCCTATTACGGGGAATTCGAGAAGCCGAAGATCATTTTTCCGGATATCGCCACGGAAGCACGATTTGTACTTGATAGAAATAATCAATATTGCGATACAACCGTGTTTCTAATACCTATCGACGATTTAATAATGTTGGCGTTACTCAATTCGTCGCCGTTGCTCGAGTTATATAAAATCCTTAGCCCCCAAGTGCAAGGCGGATTTTTGCGATATAAACGTCAATACGTTTCCCAGCTCCCCATCCCCAACGCAACGAAGAAGGACAAAACGGCGCTGGAACGGTTGGCGCAAAAATGCCTCGCCAAGCGCGGGATCGACTGCCAAGCCGAGGAAGACGAAATCAACGCCGTCGCGGCAAGGCTATACGGACTGTAAAGCTTATTTTCGCGCGGAACGAAAGATAGGAACATGACGTCTTTTTCAGGCATTTTTCCGGCATGGGACAGCGCCGGAACGCCGCCGCCGATTATGCCGGGGGAGGATGGAGCTTCCTTTGTGCGCTCTCCGTCGGATCGGAAAATGGATGCGCTCGCCGAGGCGCTTTTGGCGGAACCGAAGGGAGGGGATATTCGTGAATAATGACTATGCCTCCTATGCTTCCGAAATCGCCGAATTGGAGGCTCTGCTTACTTTGGTACCGCCGGAAAACGTATTGGAAAGGAAGAGCCTGGAGTCGCGGTTGCAAACCGTGTGTTCGGGATTGGAAAAATGCGGCGCCGGCGACGTGCGCCCGGCCAGGGCGAAATTGACCTTTCGGGGGCGTCCGGTGGTTGAATCGCGGGGAATGTTCGCCGACTTCGCTTCGAAAGCGATCGGCCGATTTTCCGAGGCCTGAGAGATAGCGCTCCGCAAGGTTTCCTTCTTCAAGGGCGACTTTGCGGGAAGTGCCCCGAGTTGAAACGCAATCAGGCGTTCATGCGCGCAAGAAAGGCGGACGGACATTTGGCACCGGCAATGCGACCCGGAAGACGGAAAGACCCATTGATAAAGCCGTACGTCAAATGGGCGGGGGGCAAGCGGCAGCTTCTTCCCGAAATAAAAAAGTGCCTTCCGGAAAACCTGGGCAGACTCCGGTATTATGAGCCGTTCGTCGGCGCGGGCGCCCTCTTTCTCGAACGTCAGCCCCGCCGGGCGGTGATCAACGACAATAACGGACAGCTTATGCTTACATACAAGGTTGTCCGCGATCACATAAACGAATTGATCTCCCTGCTGCATCTGCACAAGGCCAGCAACAGCGAAGAATATTACTATCGGATACGGGAACAGGATCGCGACGGCGAGGGGTTTGCGGGCATGTCCGACATTCAGAAGGCCGCGCGGCTGATTTACCTCAATAAAACGTGTTACAATGGCTTGTATCGCGTGAATTCGCAAGGATTGTTCAACGTCCCCTATGGACGCTACGCCAATCCGTCAATTTGCGACGAGCCCGTTCTCCGGGCGATTCACGGATATTTTACCCATGAAACCGTGAAAGTCGAGATTCTCAGCGGCGATTTCGGGATTGCGGTGGAAACGGCGGGGCGCGGTTCCTTCATTTATTTCGACCCGCCGTATCACAGCCCCGGCAACACCAATTTCACGGGATATCAGGCCGGCGGTTTTGGAGAAGATGAGCAGCGGCGATTGCGGGACGTTTTCGTCGCGCGTACGGATGCGGGCGCCAGATGCCTTCTAAGCAACTCCGATACGCCGTTCATCCGTGAACTTTACAGCGATAATCGCTTTGAAATCATTGCGGTAAAGGCCAAACGCGCCATCAACTCCGATGGCGCGGGGCGCGGCGACGTAGGCGAAGTGCTGATCAGAAACTGGAGGTAGGCGCCGTGGCCGGCGGCAAAACGAAAATCGATACGGCTTGGGAGCGACTGTTTGAGCGGCATGATATTCTTGCGCGCGTAAACGCCGGAGGGTCTTTTCGCATCGCGTCCGCACAGATAAACGAAGTTCGTGAAGCGCGATTGATGGCAAAGTTCGATCGGTCCATACATCTTCCGGAAATCTTCCGGAAGAATCAACTATCCATTCTCCCGGTGACGCGGGGCGATTATCTTATTGGACCGTTTGTAACGCATGAGCCGGTTCGCTACCAACCAATAACACCGAGGCCAGTGGAAAATCCAAGGCTTGAAACGCTTAACCCCGATGAGCTTTACAGCGAAGCGGCGATTTTGCTTTTCGCCTATAACAGCGGCATCATTCACGATGTCATGGGCAGCGACACGGTCAGGTTTACTGTGAACGGCAGAATGGCTTCGGGCGTTTTCTCCTTCTCCATTCGGAACAAGTTGCAACCACACGTTCCGGCGACGGTCGAAGTCCAAAATTCACAGATCGAGATTGACGCGGGCTTTGAAAGCCCGGAAGCGTTTCTTATTTGCGAGGCAAAAAACCAGGCCTCCGAAGAATTGCTGATACGCCAGTTGTATTACCCTTATCGACTGTGGGTCGAGAAAATTTCCAAGCCCGTTATCCCCGCGTTTTTGGCGTTTTCAAATGGCGTTTTTCACGTCTTCACATATGCTTTTAAAGACAAGTTCGACTACAATTCAATAGATTTGAGACGCCATGACGCCTATGCGTTCATGGACGAGGACATTACCCTGCAGGACATTATCGAGTTGTGGCGAAACACGCCTGTCGGCGTGGAGCCGAATGCGCCTTTTCCGCAAGCGGATTCCTTTCTCCGCGTGATGGATTTGCTTTCGATTCTTTGTGGGGGAGAACTCACGCGAACCGAAGTCACGCTGAAATACGAATTTGATCCGCGTCAAACAAGTTACTATGTCTCCGCCTGCGAGTATCTTGGTTTCATTGAGCGATTCAGGACGGCGGACAATGAACGCGGGTATCGGCTGACGGCAAGCGCGAGACGGACAATGTCGCTGCCTTACAGGCAAAAACACTTGGCGCTGATACGGAAAACGCTCGAAAATCCCGTATTTCACCGGGCGTTCGGGATTTTTGTAGAAACCAATTCGCGGCCCGATAAAGAAAAAATATGTCAGATTATGCAGGAGTCCAAATTTTCGCACCCGATTAACATGACCACAATCAACAGACGATCATCAACTGTAATCGCGTGGTTTGATTGGATGTTCCGCCTCGCTGTGACGGAGTGACATTCCGCCGGAATGTGCGTCAAAAAGAGGAAGTCGGGCGAACCGGGACAATCCCCGCAACGTCCGCATCTTCGATGCAAACGTTGTGGAACTCCAGCCGGACGGCATTTTCCCGGACTGCGATCCGGCCGGGTTCCCCTCGGATTGAAGCCGGCTTCAGGTTCCCGCTTCCCAGCTCGACAGATATTTTTTCTGTTCCGGCGTCAGGCTGTCGATGCGGATGCCCATGGACCTGAGTTTCAGGGTCGCCACCGTCCTGTCGATGTCCTTGGGCGGAGTGTGCACCGTGTTGGACAGCTTGCCTCGCATTTTGACGCACCATTCGCTGGCCAGGGACTGGGTGGCGAAGGACATGTCCATGACGCTTGGCGGATGCCCCTCGGCGCAGCCGAGGTTGACCAGCCGGCCGTCGGCCAGAACGTAGACGGACTTTTTCCCGACGACGTAGCGGGTCATGTCCGCGCCCCGGACGCGGGCGGTTGTTTTGGAGGCGAGTTTCCGGATTGCCGCCAGGTCGATTTCCACGTCGAAATGGCCGGAATTGGCGATGATGGCCCCGTCCTTCATCCGTCTGACGTGTTCGGCCCGGATGATCCGGGCATTGCCGGTGACGGTACAGAAAAAATCGCCCAGTCGGGCGGCTTCGGCCATGGGCATGACCTGGAATCCGTCCATGGCCGCCTCCAGCGCCTTTACCGGATCCACTTCGGTTATGATCACCTTGGCGCCGTGGCCGCGCGCCCGCGCCGCCAGTCCCCGGCCGCACCAGCCGTAGCCGGCCACGACGAAGACCTGCCCGGCCAGGAGTTTTCCGGTGGCGCGGATGATGCCGTCAAGCGTCGATTGCCCGGTGCCGTAACGGTTGTCGAAAAGGTGCTTGGTGTCGGCGTCGTTCACCGCGATGACCGGGAAGGGCAGCACCCCGTCCCGCTCCATGGCCCGAAGGCGTATGACCCCGGTGGTGGTCTCCTCCATGGAACCGACAACCTGGTCCCGCAATTCCTTGTGCTTGGTGATGATGGCCGTGACCAGATCGGCCCCGTCGTCCATGGTGATGTTGGGCTTGTGGGCGAGGGCGCTTTCAATATGCCGGTAATACCCCTTGTTGTCCACGCCGTGCTGGGCGAAAACGGGAATGCCGTATTCCTTGACCAGGGCGGCGGCCACGTCGTCCTGGGTGGAAAGGGGATTTGACGCGCAGAGAACAATGTCGGCGCCGCCGGCCTTGAGGGTGCGGACAAGATTGGCGGTTTCGGCGGTGACGTGGAGACAGGCCGACATTCTGAGGCCCCTGAGCGGCCGGCTCCTGGCGAATTTCTCCCGCACCTGCGCCAATGTCGGCATGTCCCTGTCGGCCCACTCGATTCTCTTGACCCCGTCCGGCGCTTTCCTGGCGTCGGCAATGTCCTGGTTCATGATGTGCGTCTCCCGAATGCTTGTGAACGAAAAGCCGCGGACCGCAAAAAAAACGCCCGCGGCGTCAACGTCAGTATACCCGCGGCGCGGGTGGATTGCAACTGCGTTTCCTTCGGCGAATTCCGGTCCTCACGGCGCGGCACATTCTTTCCCGAATGCCGGGTCGCCCTTTTCGCCGGCGCCGGCCGCCCCGGCCGCGGCAGGCGCTGCGGGAGCGGGAAGCGGCAGGTACGCGAATTTTTCTCGCGAACATCGTCCTTTCATTGATTTTGGGGCGGCAATCGGTATACTGTGCGCCGGCGCGGAGAGAAGGGGATTCGGGAGCTTCCCGGCGCGCTTTTCTGCAATGGTTGGCGCAACCATGGTTGCGCCGGGCGTGTTCGGGCGGATGGTGCCGCCCGCGCCTTTCCGGAATCAGGCTGATGGCCTCCCCCCCGAGCGGCGGG
>JAITKH010000245.1 GCA_031278535.1 Planctomycetota bacterium
CGCCGACAACCTGCGCTCACTTTTATCCTTGACCTTTCATATCGCTTCCGGAAACGAAAAACGAGCGCAGGCCATCGCTTGAACCATATAAACCGAAAACCACTTCGGTATGGGTATATACGTCCTCTTCCACTCCGGAAGCGTTCCCGGCGGCGGCCAATTCCTCCGTTATCTTCTGGTTCGATTCTTCCATCGCGTCACCTTCCGCAATGCCTGGCAATTCCACCCGTATCTCCCATGTCGAATTGTACAAAATTTCAAGCGATTTTCGCAAATTTCTAAAGAATCGGAGACGGACCGGACGGCGGGTCCTTTTCCCAGAATGGCTCGATCGCCAAACGATGGCTTTCGTCCACCCGGGAATTCTCCTCCGCCAGCTTTTCGCGGCTGGCCAGGGCGGCGAACGGAGCTTCGGCCTGCCGGGCGAAAAGCCTTTCGGCCGCGCCCCGCACGTCGTCGGCCGAAAGGGACAGAAGCCTCCGACGGAAATCCCGCCGGAAAGCTTCGTCCTCGCCCGAAAGCGTCCGGGTGAGAGCTGCGGCCACGGCATAGGCCGGCCTGAGCGGCTGGTCCAACGTCTTGGCGGTTCCGATGATCGCCTGTTCAAGGCCTGAAGGGGACAGATCCATCTCCCGGGCGACAAAGTCGGCGGCGGAGTCGAAAACGTCCCTCGTCCGGAAAACGGCGGGATCGCGGAAACTGGAAAATGCGAAGATGCCCCGCGCCCCGTCGTAGCCGGCCTTGACCCCGTAAGCGCCGCCCTTGACCCGCACTTCGTTCCACAAATGCCCGAAGGAGAGCTGGACGCCCAGGAACAGCAGGGCGGGCGCATCCGCGTGCGACAGGGCGGGCGCCGGCAGCGCCTGGGCGACAAACGCAACATCCGCCGGCGCCGCCAGGCCGACGTTGCGGCAGGAGGAGAAAGACGACGGGATCGGAGGAAGCGGTCCGGATTCCATCCCGGCCGCGCCGCCGAAACGGCTGGCGTTCTCCAGGAGCCAGGCGCGGCTTGATTCCACGGTTCCGGCCGCGCCAATCTGGGCGGCGGCCGGCAGGGCTCCTCCCAGGAGGCGATCCCGAAGGGATGCAAGCCTGGCGGCGGTCTCCGGAAGCCGCCGATCTGCATCGGCGGCCAGCCGTTCGACGAACCGTGCCTGGGTACAGCCGGATAAGGTTTCGGCTACGGCCAGGGCAGGATTGAGCCGCCTCGCGGCATACAACAGGGCGTAGGTATTTCCGGAAGGGACGATTTGCTCGCGCCAGGCCGTGCGGGCCTGGAGAACGATGTCGCGCAACCGATCCAGGTCGGAAAAATCGGCGCGAAAAAGCCTGTCGGCCATGATCGGGAGCGCCTTGTCCCACTCCGATTCGAGGGCTTTCAGCCATATTCCCAGGCGGAGTCCGGACCGATCCGGCCCTTCCACGCTGCCTGCCAGGCCAATCGAGAAGTCGAGCTCTCCCACCGCCGCCGCCTCCCGCTCCGCCATGGCGGCGTAGTCAAGGCCGGCCGCGCCGGTTTTCTCCAGCGTCTCGCAGAAGAGGGGGAGAAGCTCCAGATCGTCCCGTTCCAGGCCGGACAGTTCCAGCCGAAGATCAAGGTATCCGATGCCGCCCGAATAAATGGGTATGACAAGGAACGTCCGGCCAGCGACTTCGCCGGCCTCGAATTCAAGCGGAAGCGGATCGGGTGAAACGTCGGCCAGGCGCAGCCGCGGCAGGGTGGCGAGCGCCTCCGGGGAGTTCCCGGCCGATTGTGCCGCTTCCAGGCGGATCGCGTCCGCCCGGGCCAGCTCCAGCTCCTCCGGGCCAAGGGAACGGACGGTCCGTTCGGCCGTTTCAGCCGCCTCCCGCGTGATCCGGGCGATATAGTCCTTGTCGGGAAAGAGCGTGAGGAGAAGGCGATGGGGATTGTCGAGCAGCCATTTCCCGGCCTGGTTTTCCAGAAAACGGGCATCGGCGGCCATGGCGTTCCGGAGATCGGCCAGGCGTTCGGAGATCCGGACATGCTCAAGAGGGTCACTGCCGTAGAGCCAACTTCCGAAGGCCCGTTCCATCAGGCTCAGCGGATACTGGGAGCGGATCTCCCGCGCCGCCAGTTCGAAGTGGCGGAGGACTGACGCCACCTTGCCGGGAGAGAAACCGGCGTCGCATTCCCGCCGCAGGACGTTCAGTACCAGTTTTTCCACCGCTCCCGCCCGTTCCGGCTCCGATCCTTTCAAACTGACGACAAAAAAGGAATCGCGCTGGTGGGCGGCGTATCCGGAGTCGCCCATCTCTTCCCCCAGCTTCGAGTCGATCAGCGCCTTGCGCAGCGGCGAGGCGGCGTTGTCGAGGAGATAGCCGTCAATCACCCTCAGGGCCATGCCGGCGAGAATGTCGCGGCGATCGCTCGCCGCGAAAGCGACGGCGATGCCGGTCTTGCCGGCGGGAGAGTCCTCGGCGTCGAGGGGAAAGGGGAAACTCGCCCGGCGGGGTTCGCGCCAGCGTTCCAGAGGCGCTATCGACGTATCCGGGGCGGTCGCGTCGAAACGGGAAAGATATTCGCGATCCAGCAGGGCGAGAATCCCGGCGACATCGGCGTCGCCGTAGGAAAAGAGCCAGGCATTCGACGGATGGTAGAAAGTTTTGTGGAAATCGAGGTATTGCCGGTAGGTCAGGCCGGGTATCCGCCCGGGGTCCCCGCCGTAATCCAGGCCGTAGGCGTTCGAGTCGAAGAGGATCCGCTGGATGTGGCGATCCATGATGCTGTCCGGGCTTGAATAGACGCCGCGCATTTCATTGTAGACCACGCCCTTGAAGAAAGGCCGGCCGCCTGGCGGGAATTCCAGATGGCGGCCTTCCTGGAGGAAATGATCCTCCGAGAGCAGCGGAAAGAAGACGGCGTCGCAGTAAACTCGTACCAAGTTGTGAAAATCCCTGGAATTGAGGCTGGCGCAGGGATAGATGGTGCGATCGGGATACGTGAAAGCGTTGAGAAAGGTCGCGAGGCTGGTTTTCAGGAGTTCAACAAAGGGATCCTTCACGGGATAGCGCCGGGAGCCGCAAAGAACGCTGTGTTCGATGATGTGCGGCAGTCCGGAATCGTCGGGAGGCGGGGTGCGGAAAGCGACGGCGAAAAGTTTCTCCGGATCGTCGGCCGCCAGATGCAGGAGGCGGGCTCCGGATTTTTCATGCCGGAACTCCAAGGCGCGAAGACGCATTTCGTCCAGTTCCGCCGTCCGCTCCAGGATGAATCCCTCGACATTTCCCCCGGGGGCGAACCGTTCGGCCGCCTTCAACGCCCTTTCCGCCATGCCCACTTCCTCCATGCCGCTCGCCGCTTCCATTCCGCGGACAATCCAGCCAAGACACAATTCACAACGACGATCGGAACAAAACTGACAGGCGTGGCACCCGGGACATGGGTGTTTTTTCAGCAGTCCCGTTGCCGTCACATCACCATTCCGCCGCAGACGTTGATGGTCTGACCGGTGATGTACCGGGCGGCGTCGGAGGCGAGAAAGGCTACGGAGTCGGCCACGTCGCCCGGCGTGCCGAGTTGGCCCATGGGAATCAGATCCTGCATCCGTTTCCGCTGCTCGTCGGTAAGCTTGTCGGTCATGGCGGTGCGGATGTACCCCGGCGCCACGGCGTTGACCCTTACCCCTCGGGAGGCAAATTCTTTTGCCGAGGTCTTGGTAAGACCGATGACGCCGGCTTTGGAGGCGGAATAATTGGCCTGGCCGGCATTCCCCATGACGCCCACGACCGAAGCGATGTTGACGATGCTGCCGCGCCTGGCCTTGAGCATGACCCGGCCGACCGCCCGGGTACATTGCCAAACGCCCTTGAGGTTGATGGCCAGCACCTTGTCCCAGTCATCTTCCTTCATACGGATGAGGAGACCGTCCCGGGTTATGCCGGCGTTGTTGATAAGGATGTCGATGCCGCCCATTTCAGCTACCGTACGATCAGTCGCCTTCTCCACCGATTCGCCGTTCGTGACATCTACGCCCATCCCGGCGGTCTTGACGCCGAAATCGGAGGCGATGGATCGGGCAGTCGCCCCGGCCTGATCATCCAGAACGTCCCAAATGATGACGGCGGCGCCCATTCTGGCGAGTACCCTGGCGATCGCCTCGCCGATGCCCCTGGCGCCGCCGGTGACAACCGCATTCTTTCCTTGCATGGCCGACTGTCTCCTTGAATTGCGTATGGCGTTGTTATTCGGGAAGCGCGTCGATGTCGGCGATGTCGCTTATGCCGATGACCGTCGCCTCCGGGGCGATGCGCTTCATAAGACCGGAGCATACCCTCCCCGGTCCGATCTCGTAAAATTCCGTTTCTCCCCGGCCGACCAGCAGACGGCAGGACTGTTCCCAGCGGACGGGCGAGGTCACCTGGCGGGCGAGGGATTCGGCGATGGCGGGAGGATCGATAAGCACCTGGGCGTCGGCATTGTTGACGAACAAACCCGAGGGACTCCGCACCGTAACGTCGGCCAGCAACTTTTCCAGCTCCCTCCGGGCAGGTTCCATGAAAGGCGAATGGAACGCGCCGGAGACCCGGAGAGACAGCACGCGCCGGGCGCCAGCCGCCTTGAGTTCCGTTTCCGCCAGGGCCAGCGCCTCCAGATCGCCGGAAATGACCACCTGTCCGGGACAGTTGTAATTGGCCAAAGTTACCAACCCGGCTCCAGAAGCGCTGATTGCGGCGCAAATCGCCTCTATCGACGCCGCCTCCAGTCCGAGCACCGAAGCCATGCCTCCTCGCGTCGCCCGCCCGGCCGCCTCCATCAATTCGCCCCGGCGGCGAACCAGACGGACGGCATCGGCGAAATCCAGCGCCTCCAGGGCGACCAGTGCCGTATATTCGCCGAGCGACAAACCCGCGGCGCCGGTCAGCCGAAACTGTCGATACTCCCGAAGTGCGTCCAGGAGGGCGAGGCAGGCCACCAGGAGGGCCGGCTGGCAATTCTCGGTACGGGCAAGCGTTTCCGGATCGGAATTGAATGTCAAATCAGCCAAATCCAGGCCGAGAATCTCCGACGCCTCATCAAAAAGGGCGAGAGCGTACCCCCCGGCGTCATAGGCGCTTTTCGCCATGCCCGGAACCTGGGTGCCCTGCCCAGGGAAAAGCAGAAATCCTTCCGTCATATTTTTTCCTTGCCGTTATCTG
>JAITKH010000338.1 GCA_031278535.1 Planctomycetota bacterium
AAGGAGAGTGTCTGGTCATGCGCATAAAATGTCCCTATTCCGACATCGACCTTGAACTTCCCGACAGGACCGATATGAAGTTCACCTGTCCGGCTTGCCACAAAATCCATCGCGTCACCATCAGCATCACCACTCCCGGCGAAGACGCGCCGCCGCTGTCCCCGAATACCCGATCCATGCTTCGCGGCCAGCCGAACATTCCGAAAAAATACGCCACCGGCGCCTTCGCGCCGGTTGTTGATATCCCCATTGACGCGAATTTCGTCCTCCTGGACGGGCGGAAAGGCGAACAGCCGGGCATCGATTTCGGCAACATCACTGCGGCGCCGGCCGGCTGGAGCAATCCCGAACTGTCGAGCCGCCAGACCGAACTGCTGGAACGGGCGGACGACGCCGGAACCGAACCGGTACGGAAAACCGCGGAAGCGGATGCCGGACCGAAGGCGGCCGGCGGCTCACCTCTTCCCGGCCAAAATGAAGATGCCGGCGAAGCGCCTGCCGACAGCCGCCGGTACAAGGACGGGATTGCTGTCCCGCCGGAATCGGGCGACTTCGCGCTGAAGCCGGCCGGTGAGCCCGCCTCGGAAAAAGGCGACGCCAGGAAATACCGCGCCGGCTGGATAATCCCGCCGGTTCTCCTTCTGCTCGCCGCCGCCTTTTTCGGCTGGCAGCAATACCGGTATGCGGAAAATCGCCGATCCCTCGACAGTCATCTCGCCCAGGCCGATCGCCTGGCCTGGAATGAAAGCGACATTCCGGCCGCCGCCGCCGAAGCCCGCGCCGCGGCCGCCGATTTCCGGCTGGAGAGCGACTTCTTCACAGTGGGGAATCTTTGGAATCTCCTGGCCTCCTGGCAGGGATCGCTCCCCGTCCTGCCGACCGATCGCGACATCGTCAAGGAGCGCATAGACGGCTATTTGGAGCGGGAAAGGATATTGGACGCCTTCCGTTCCGGACTGGACCCCTCCTCGCCGGCCGAAACCGCCCGGAGCCTGGGCAAGGCGCTGGCCGGGAACCGGTTCGGCAACGACGATCCCCTTGCCGGAGCCTTGGAGCGGCTGGCCGCCGGAGAACTGTTGGCTAGAATGCGCCGGGAAGCGGAAAAGGTCGCGCCCGAACAGGCCGGCGAATTGGCCGATTCCGCCCTTGCCGATTTGTCGCCGGCGCTTTCCGATGCCACGCAAGCCGATTTTTCGAGGGAAATTTCCGGATTCAAGGCGGAACAGGACAGGCGGCTCCTGGAGATCGCCCGGGAAGAGGCGGCGCTGATTGCCGCCTCGGCCGGCCGGGGCGATTCCGCCAGTCTGGACCGCTACCGGCAGTTGGAAGAGCGCCTGGACGCCATCATTGGGAAAGCGGAGCCATCCCGGTTGATCCTGGAACTGGCGGACGAGGGCGATCGGGCGGCGCTCGAGCAATTGTCGAACCTTTCGCGGCTGATTGCCCGGGCGACCGCGCGGGCAAGGAGCGCGCTCAGCCGACCGGAGGAAAGCGATCCGGAACTGGACGGTCTGCGCCGCCAGGCCGAGGCTTGGGATCGACCCCATCCCGCCTTGGCCGGTGCGGCGGCGGAAAGGATTCTGGCCGCTGCCGGAGAGGCGGAGGACCTTTACGATTTGCGCAGCCGCCTGTTTGATCGGCTCCAGGCCGATCTACGGCGCGAACGCCGATCAGCCGCGGTGCGCTTGGCATGGTCGATGCTCCGGATTGGCTTCGCGGATCCGGATGTGGAGATGGAACCGGCGTCTTTTCGCCAGGAGGCCCGGCAGGTTGCAATGCGTTTCCGGTTCCGGGGCCTTCCCGTCTTTATGGAAATGAAGGAAGGGGATTTTGAACAGGTGGTGCGGGCGGAAGTGGCTGGCTATGCTTTCTCGGCCGGCTGGTCGCCGCTTTTCCACAAACCGGTGTCCTGGATGGCCGACCTTGCCGGGGCCATGCGCCAGGCCGGGATCCCCGCCGGGATCGGGGTTTGGGACATCCTTGAGGGACCTGGCGCCCCGCTCGCGCTTTTGCATCCCGTCCCGGCCGCCTCGGACGCCGCCGCGGCCAGCCTTTCGCCGGCGGCGGAACGGCAAGCCTTTTTCGCCGGAAAGCTGTGCCGCGTCGAGGAATTTCCCCGTTCCGACAACGCCGGGGAGGAATTTGACGCTTTTATCCAGGCGGCAAGGCGTCTTCACGGCGGCGTCATGGGGGACGAATCCATAACCCGGGAACTTCGGCAGGCGCTGAAGCCGGTACTCATGGGCGCCTATGAACGTCCGGATCCCCGGGACTATTTCGACAGCCAATTCTGCCGCCGGCTTCTCGAGGCGAATTATGTGGAGAATTTTGTCAAAAATCTCACGGCGGAACGCCGGGACGAACTCTCGGCCTACCGGATCGCCCTGGGGCGGCTGGAGGCCGGCCGCGACGCTTTCGCCATCGATTTGAACCAGGGAGAGCGGGTGGTGGCGGTGGAGCGGCTCGACTTGGATCTGGGCGGCGACAGCCGATCCGGGGACAAGGATCCGGAGACTGGCGAGATTCTCCCCAGATATGTCTGGCGCTGGGAAAAGGAAGAAAAGACCGTTTTTTACTCGCCGCTCCCTTCCCGGTTCGTGTACGCCTTCATGCTGGCCGAACAGTATGATGGCAAATGCGCCGCCCGGCCGCCCGGCCGCCCGGCCGCGACCGAGGTCTGGCATGCGGAAAAAGGCAAGGTTGCGTCTTATGCCGCCGGAGCCGACCGGGCCGAAGGCGATCCGGAATTGTGGAACCAGGCCATTGCTTCCGACCTCTCGGGGAGGGCGGACCCGGCCATGGGGCCGCCTGGCTGGAATTTTCCCCTCCATGTCGTGGTCCGCGACGATCAGGGCGATCCTCTGGCCCTGGCAACCCTTTCCGGCGTGGTCAGAAGCCCGGACTTCTCCGCCCTGGACGATGCCGGCGACCGCCGCCGGGCCGAGGACGCCTGGATGGTCTCGGCCGCCCGGACACTGGCGGAACCGGGCGAGCTCGGCCTTATTTTCCACCAGTTTTTCCGCTATTGCTCCGATTCGCCGCTTCCGGAGCTTCCGAACCTCATCGGCAGCCACTTCGGCCTGTCCGACACCCACCAGACCGTCTACCAGACGCTGGAACGGCGCTGGGTCGGACGGCTTATCGGCGACTGCGACGATTTGGCCGAATTCTTTCAGATACTTACCCGGCTCCAGGGAAAATTAAGCCATGTCATGCAGCTTCCTTCCCATGCCGCCTGCGGCTATGTCGACAAGCCCGGGCCGGATCAATACCGGTTCGTCGTACTCCAGACCGGGCCGGTCGTGCAATTCAACGCCGACAGCCTGAACGATGTCGTCGAGGCGGCCTACCGCTCCTTCGATCGGGACGACGGGCTGTCGCACATGACGACCGACGCCGTTCCCCTGCTGCTCCGTTTCGCGAACGAGGAGACCAGAACGCCGTTCGTCCTTTCGGCCCGGATTTACGAAGACGCCGAATATGCCGATGCCATGATTCGAGTGCAGTCCTACTGGCACGAGCATGTGTATTCCGCAGCCATCCGGGAGATGGAGGCGATGCTCGAAACCGACCAGGAGATCGGCAACATCAAGGAATTGGGATCGCTTTACGAACGGGTGGGCGAATATGGGAAGTCCGCCCGCCTGCGGGAAATGGAACTGGAGAAGGTGCGCGGCAACCCTCAGGCCGAACTTTCGACACTGCTGGAGTTGGCCGAACTCGGCGTCCAGGAGAAGAACCGGGAAAAGGCGCTGGCGGCCCTGGCCGAGATGGAAAGCCTGATGCGCGACATGATCCGCCGGGACGACGCCCAGGAATTCTTCCGCGCCATGACGTTCCGTTCCCTCTGGGCTATGCATCTAGCGCGGCTTGGACAGGCGTCGCGAGCCTGGAATCTGGTGCAATACGACGCCGGCATGACCAAGCGCCAGCTCGGGCGCCTGCCCGATCCGGTGATCCGGACCATGGTGACGATTTACGAGAACATGCGGCGCCCGTCCGGCGGAACCGCTTCGGTTTCGGACGAGGCGGCGGCGCAGGAAATCCGCCGGGAATTGGACGAGGCTTTCGGGCGGGGGTATTTCAAGAAAGACGATTCCTACAATGCCGTCATCGCCAGGAACTATTTTCTTGGCCGCTACGCCGTGGCCGCCTTGGGCCGGAAAGAGGGATTGGAGCGCCTAGCCAGTGACGGCCCCTATCCCGACAGCCCGCGCGATCATGCCAAGCGCGGACGGGGTATCGACGACGGGGACTGGGAATGGTTCCGGATAACGCCGCAATTGTATCTTGCGCTTGGACTCGAGATGCTGGATCGGGACGATTTTCCCGAACTCTACGATCCGGCCGGAGCCAAAATCATGCTGGAGCGGGTCGGCCGGGCGGCCAGGCGGGGGACCGGGCTCGGTTCCGACGTCAGCGGCGGCGACGACGTCGTGAAGGCAGAAATCACCTTGGCTTTCCTGAACCGGGATATCGACGCCTTTCGCCGGAATATGGCGGTGGTGAAGGAAAAGAACTATGCCAGTCTTTATGACGATGCGGCCCTGACCTTCGGATTGCAGTGCGGGCTGATTCCCACGGACGGGTTTCCGGACTGGATTAAGGCTTTCCGCGAATTTTTCCCGGGAGAACAGCATTATTTCAAGGTGGTGTACCGGGCCATCGACAAGGAAAACTATGATCACGCCTTGATGATGGCCGAAGCCACTCCCGGCTTTTTTCCCGGCGAGCAGCTATTGCGGGAGGAAGCGGAATTCGTCCGGAAGCTGATACCCGTTCTGAAGAGACAGAAGCCGGAGAGATAGTAGGGGGGGCGGGGCAATCTTCCCGCCTACTCGACTACAGGGCTGGCGTCCTTATTCCGGCCGCCAACTGGCCTGCCAGAAGGGATAAAAAACCGCCCACTGTTCAGGATGGAGACGGATGGTTTCAGCAATGATGTCGGCGTAAGCCTGGGTCATGATCCGAACTTTTTCGTCGCGATTGCCTGTTTCCGGGACGGGTATGGGCGAATGGAACACAGCCGAGAAACTATCGTTGGAACGCCGGAGGCAGAAGGCGGGAATGAGAGCCGCCCCCGTGGAAATGGCCAGTCTGGCCGGTCCCTGAGGAAAACGGCAGGTCTGGCCGAAAAAGAGTATCGGCACTCCCTGCTCGGTGGGATCCCGATCGCCCATGATGCCGACCAGCTCGTTCCGACGGAGAGCCTTGATGAGAGTGCGGGCGGCGTTCCGTTCCATATCGGCGACCCGCAACCCCATCCGTTCCCGCTCGTGCATGAAAAGATCATTTATCCGGCCATAGCGGTGCATGGCGACCGATACCGTCATGCGCCGGCCGCTGAGTATCGAAAGTCCGGCGGCTCCCAACTCCCAGTTCGAGAGATGGGCGGAAGAGACGATGCAACCTTTTCCGGCCTCCAGCGCCGCGTCGACATGCTCCAATCCGAACATTGCCATGTTGGCGCGGAAGAATTCCCTGTCAAAACGCCGGAAACGGAAAAATTCAGTCAGGTATTTGGCGAAATTGCGAAAAACCCACCGCGCCTCCTTGTGGATGCGCGCCGGCGAGGCGTCGGGAAGCACAATGCGCAGATTGTCTTCCACAGCTTTCCGGCCCGCCGGATCCAGCCAAAAGAAATTCAGGTCGGCCGCGCGCAAGGCGACAAAATAGAGGAACCGCTGCGGGAAAACATCGCACAGCGCTATCACTATGCGGAACATGAGGTAGCGGAAATAGATTTTCATGCGTATCGGCCGCCCGGTCACATTTCAAGATCGGGAATGCCCAAACTTTCCTTCAGGCTTTTCGCGTCATAACTCTCCGCCATATCGATGAAGACGACATGGGTTTCCGCCGCCTCGCAAATTTTCCGCAGCAAATCGGCCTGGTCATTCGAGCGGCCTTTGCCCGGATTGAACATGACGGCGGTCAGGGGCTGGCCGGTAATGCGATCACAAATCAGGAAATCGAAATCAAGCCCGTGGAGGCGCTCGGCATATGCGGGATCCTTGTCCGCCGGTTCCACCAATTCCCACAGCGCCGTCTTGGCGAACACATCCACGGCATCGGCCGCAAGCACTTCCCGCAGGGCGGCGAGGCAGGCGGTTTCGCGAGGCGAAAGGAATTGCCGCGACTTGTAAGGAAAAACGCCGTCGGATTTTTTGGGGGGGGCAAACGACGACGTCTTCCCCCGTTCCTTCCTCTTCCTCTTTTCAGCCGGTTTTTCCCTGCCGTTCAGCATTTTCTCGTATTTCCGGAGATTCCATACCAAAAAAGCCATGCCGGGCAGGACGAACAACAGCACGAAAAACAGCATCGCCTCGGATATGGTGGTTTGCCGCACTGCGTCCATCATGGCGCACACCAGCCTTTCCCGATTGCGGATAGGAAAATCACTCCGGCAGCGACTGAAGGGCGTTCCTGGCGATCAGGGACATGCCGGCGAGAGGAAAGGGCTTTTTGAGGAGGTGGGTAAAGCCGCAGTCATACAGATCGCATTCGTGCCACTCGTCAAGAGAGGCGCCGATGGCCACGATGAATCGGTGAACGCCGTGACGCCGCAGATAATAGGCGATTTCAGCGCCATGCCGTTTCGGAAGGCGGAGATCCAGGATAAACAAATCGAAACGGCGGGACTGGACAATGTCCATGGCTTCTTCGCCTGTGACAGCCTCGACAACCTCCATTTTTTCGTATTCGAGCAAGGCTCTCAACAACTCCCGCACATCGGGATCCTCGTCGACCACCAGGGCGCGGGGCCGGTGATGCGCCCGGAGGTTCCTGACGAATTCGCTCCCCGAGGAATCGAGTTGCGACGCCAGCCGGTGGACGTTCAAATCCAGGCGTCCAAGGATGGAAAGCGCCTTCCCCAAATCGTAGCCGGAAGCGATGCACCATTGGATTATGTCAAGATTCTCGCCGCCCTCCTTCAATTTGCCGACAATGGCGCCGGCAAGCTCGGGGCTGTCGCCAAATTCCCGGGTGACGACTCCAAAATCGCCGTTATCCAGTTCGTGCCAAAACGTTTCGCCCTGGATATGCTGAATCCAGCGTTCGCGGACAAAGGCATGCCAGAAACGGCGGTGCCAGTCCTCAATGGCCTTGTCGCCCATGTCGTAGCCGGCTTTTTCGGACTCGATCCACTTATGGCGATACGCTTCGCGGGCCGCCTCCTCGAAAAGATTTTTGGCAAACGCGCCAGGCGGAACATTCCGCCGGCGTACAGAGGGACGATTGTAATAGGCGCGGACCGATTCCCGTTGGGTTTTCTCATCCATGTCAATCATGCCGCCACGATCAAAGCATCAGCCCTTTCGCGTCCGGTTCAAGGACAGGATGTGAATGGGCCGGAATGTGTCAATTCGCCTCCAGGCGGACCCGGCGAATCAGGTCGCCGTTGCGCCAGACCAAATCGTAGGACTTGCTCCGTTCCGAAGCGGCGATGGCCTGCCGCAACTCCTGGGAATTATGGACATCCTTGCCGTTGACATTGATGATGAGGCTCCCGGGCATGAGGCCCAACCGGGCGCCGGGACTGTCGCGCCTGACGTTCTTGACCAGGACGCCGGCGGCGTCGGGTTCGTAATCAAGTTTTTTCAAAATCTCCGGGCTGGAATCCGTCACCTCGACGCCAAGGCTTTGCAGGAAGCGGTCGCTTTTCCCCTCCACGACCATCTCTGGAGGGGAAGCCAGGAGCGTTACCTTGAGCAGGACCGTCCTGCCGTCGCGCACGACCTCGACATCAACCGGCTGGCCCGGAGTGGTGATGGTCACCAGGTTGCGGAATTGCTGGTCGTCGGCGATATCGCGCCTGCCCCAGCGCACCACCACGTCTCCCCGGAGGAAGCCCGCCTTTTCGGCCGGACTTCCCCTGGTGACGGATTTCACCAGCGCTCCCCTGGGAGAAGGGAGCCCGAAGGCCTGGGCAAGATCCTGCGTCAGGGATTGTACATCCACCCCCAGGTAGGAGGCCGTGACCTGCTTGTGGGCGATCAGGCTCTGCATAACGCTCATGGCAATATTCGAGGGAATGGCGAAACCGACGCCGACGCTGCCGCCGGATCCGGATCGGGAAAAGATAAAGGTATTGATGCCAATCACCTCGCCATTCAAATTCACCAGGGGACCGCCGGAATTCCCCGGATTAATTGAGGCGTCGGTTTGAATAAAGTCTTCTATCTCCATCATGCCCATGCCCGAGCGCCCGCGGGCCGATATGATGCCGGAAGTGACCGTAAAATCGAGGCCGAACGGATTCCCCACCGCCAGGACCCACTCGCCAACCTCGATCGAATCGGAATCGCCCAGTCTGGCCGTGGTCAGGTTGTCCGGAGCGATGCGGATGACCGCGACATCGGATGCCGGATCGGCCCCGATCAATTCGGCCTCGAGTTCGCGGCCGTCCAAAAGCAGGACGCGGATTGAGTCGGCATCGCCCACCACGTGATTGTTGGTAAGGATGTGCCCCCGGTTGTCGATAATGACGCCCGACCCCTGCCCTTGCTGAATCCGCCCATGCGAACCGGAAGGAGGCATTCCGGGACCTCGCCGCAACATTTCATTGAAAAATTCGAAAGGATTGTT
>JAITKH010000379.1 GCA_031278535.1 Planctomycetota bacterium
AAGGAAAAATGAATGCTTTCAGCCCAAAACCTCATTCGCCTTCGCGGTAAAATTTTCTTCAATTTTGGTGATTTCTCCGCAATTGGAAGTAAATGCTTTCGGGATTATACCTTCACGTAATTTTTTCGCTCAATATGCTTGAAACGACCGTTCCTCCGGCAATGATCATTGAAACAAATCCGGCGTAATGCAACGGAACATTTAATGAACTATACATTGAAGGCCATGCGGAGCCAAGCAGCGAATCCGGCAATCCCAAACTGATAAAAGAAAGGTAGATTATAATCAAAAGCAGCAATGCAACCATATGTTCCTCAACGCCATTCTATATCGCCGTCATATTTCATTACAAATATTCCGTCGATAAGTTTTACAAAATTCTCAAAAAAATTCAGGGTGGTATTGCACATACCTTACGGGCTCATGTTCTCGAATGCGCGACGAATGTATCGATACCATATCCGGAACCATGCGTTGATTTTCGCGATCGGCTGTTTGCGTACATGCGTCTTTTTTTTACAGGCGGTGGCGTCCAGGAGAGAATGGCATGGCCTGGAGGAAGAGCGGGAGCGCGAGATCCTCCATTTCACCCCGGTTGATCCGGCTTCGGCTTCCGGGAAAGTGAATTCTCCTTCGGCATCGGCGGCCGATTCCGAAGCGGACGGACTTCGGCGCCCGCGCCGGATCATTTTGCCGCCGGCTCTTTCCCGGACATGGCGGCCCCGATGAAAGCCAGGAACAGGGGATGCGGGCGGAGCGGCCGGCTCTTGAACTCGGGATGGGCCTGGGTGGCGACGAACCACTGATCCCCGGGCAGTTCCACAATTTCCACCAGCCCGTTTTCCGGATGCCGCCCGGATACGACGAGTCCGTTCCTCTCCAGCTGTTCCACTTTTTCCGGATTGACTTCGTAACGGTGGCGATGGCGCTCGCTGATGCAATCCTCCCCGTAGGCTTCGCGCGCCCGGCTGCCCGGGAGCAGCCGGCAGGGCTGGGCCCCAAGGCGGAGGGTGCCGCCGCGCGGAGTTGACCGGCCCTGGTTGTCCAGGAGGGTGATCCAGCGATCGCCGGCGGGCAGCCTGTCCTCTTCGTCCCATTCCGCGCTCATGGCTCCGCGGACGCCGCAGACATTTCTTGCGAATTCGACCACGGCGCACTGAAGGCCGTAACAAAGGCCGAGGAACGGGACTTTTCGCTCCCTGGCCCAGCGGACGGCCCGCATCTTGCCCTCGGCCCCGCGTACGCCAAACCCCCCCGGAACCACCAGCCCGTCATAGCCGGCAAGGAAGGCGTTTATGTCCCCGGCCTCGATTTCCTCGGCGTCCAGCCACCCCAGTTCGAGCCCCGATCCCCTAGCGGCGGCGGCATGGAGCAGCGCCTCCCCCAAGGATTTGTAGCAGTCGGCCATGCCCGAATACTTTCCGACGACGGCGATGCGGACCTTCCGCGGCGAGGCGGCGGCGGCGGCAAAGGCGCGCCAGGCCGACACGTCCGCCTCCCGGCGCGACAGCCTCAGCCGATCACAGAGCAGCCGATCAAGATTCTGCCGGCTGAGGTGCCGCGGCACGTCGTAGATGAGCTGGACGTCGGGAACGTCGATGACCCGTTCGGGCCTGACATTGGTATGGAGGGCGAGCTTCCGGCGCGCTTCCTCCGGCATCGGCGTTTCGGAGCGGCAGAGCAGGAAGTCCATTTGCAGGCCGCATTCCCGCAGTTTCTGGGCCGAGTGCTGGGCCGGCTTGGTCTTGACGCCCTTGTCCCCGGCGGGAACGCCGGGCAGGAGGGCGAGGTGGAGGAGGACGGCGTCCCTATGGCCCCGCTCCAGCATGAACTGGCGGATGGCCTCGATGAACGGCATGCCTTCGATGTCCCCGATGGTGCCGCCCAGTTCCACCAGAACAACGTCGGATTCCGGGGTTCCGGCCGCGAGGATGGCGTCCTTGATGGCGTCAACGACGTGGGGAATGACCTGGACAGTGGCTCCGCCGTAATCCCCGCGGCGTTCGCGCTCAAGAACGGAACCGTAGATTTGGCCGGTGGTGACGTTGTTCCGCTTGCCGAGGGTGACGTCCGCGAAACGCTCGTAATGGCCGAGATCAAGATCGGTCTCCGCCCCGTCCTCGGTCACGAAAACCTCGCCGTGCTGGTGCGGATTCATGGTTCCGGCGTCGCGGTTGAGATAGGGATCGAACTTGAGGAAGCCGACGCCGACGCCGCCGGCGCGAAGCAGGAGGCCCAAAGAAGCCGAGACCACGCCTTTGCCGAGGGAACTGACCACGCCGCCGGTGATGAAAATATGCTTGCGCATGCGCACCCGCTCCGCCGCCCGGGCCGGGCCGCCGTTCCGGGGTTCCAACCCCTCCCCGCCCGGCCGATCCGCCGCCCCGAAAACGCACCCTTTCCGGTCAGGACAGCGGCATTGCGGAACGATCCGCTTTATATTGGGTGTCGAAGTCCCAGGGATCGCCGCCGCAGAGGCAGCCGCCGTCCACATGATAGGCCTGGCCCGTCATGTAACTGCTGGCGTCCGAAGCAAGCATGACGCAGATGCCCACCAGTTCCTCCGGCTTCCCCGGCCGGCGCATGGCAATGCGATCCCGGAGCCAGACGGACCGGGTGGGATGTTCCCAGGTAACGGCGGTAAGGGGAGTGAGAATGTGGCCGGGACTGATGGCGTTGGCGCGGATCCTGTGCTGGGCCCATTCGACCGCCATGGCCCGGGTCAGGGCGATGACGCCGGACTTGGTGGCCCCGTAAACCGAACAGCCGCCCAGCATGTCCTCGTCGTTATGCGATCCGATGTTTATGACGTTGCCGCCGCCTTGCCTCACCATGTGCCTGCCGACCGCCTGGCACATCATGAACACCCCCTTCAGGTTGATGCCCATGATCCGATCATAGGTGGCCTCGGCAACGTCCAGGATGCCCTCGCGCCTGTTGATGCCGGCGCAGTTGATCAGGACGTCGATCCGACCGAGGGCGGCGACCGCCGCGTCCACGCATTTTTGGATGGATCCGGCGTCGAGAACGTCGACGCCGAAACCGGCCGCGCCCTCGATTTCCCCGGCGAGTTTCCGCACTTCGTCCTCGCGAAGATCGCACAGCGCCAGGCTTCCGCCCGCCGCCGCCAAGCCCCTGGCAAGTATGGACCCGATGCCTCCGGCGGCCCCGGTCATGACGATTGCCTTGCCCTTCAGGGAAAACAGGCGCTCGAGATTGTCTCCGATTACGGACATTGTCCCCAGCCTTTCCGTGCGCACAACACCATGAAAAATGGGCCCGGAGGGACTCGAACCCCCGACCAAGCGGTTATGAGCCGCCTGCTCTGACCGACTGAGCTACAGGCCCGTCCACCCTGAACCGTCCGGCGACGCGGCCAGTATACCGGAAGCCGGAGCGATTACAAGTCTTTTTCGACTTCCCGGGCGGCGGCGGGGCGTACGCGCAAAAACATAATCCCGATCGCGGCGCAACCTCGCGATTTCGCCGTTGCCGGGAGGGATCCGCTCTGGCGATATGCCACGGCACCGCATTTTGGGACGGCCGGCAACGACATTTTCACGATTTCGGACCGGCACGGGCATATAAGGCGTTTTTTTTCTTGACTTTTCCCGCGACGGCGGTAAAAAAAATGCCTGTTCCTTCAATGTCCTGATTCCTTGCTTGGCTTTCCCTGCGCCCAACGCATGACTGCCTTTTTTGTGCAGTTTTTTTGTACGCGTCTATTGGAAAAAAGGAGAGATTCCATGAGAAAGGTTTTGATCCTGTCGCTGGCGGCAATCCTGTCGCTGGCGCTTGCCGCGTCCGCCGGCCAGTATCCGGCCCGCCAGATCGCCATCACCGTCCCGGCCGCCCCCGGCGGTGCCTCGGACATGACCACGCGCATCTTCACCTCGCAGATGGAAAAGCTTCTCGGCGTCCCCTTCATCGTCACCAACCGCCCCGGGGCGTCCTGCTCCATCGGCATGGAATACGTCAAGAACCGCGCCCCCGACGGCTACAATCTCTGTTACATCCCGGTCGAGTCCGTAATGATCCGGGCCCTGGGGCTGACCGATCTCTCATCCGACGATTTCGATTTTTTCGCCCGGGCCATGACCATCCCGGCCGCCCTCACAGTCAGGAAGGAAGCGCCATGGAACACCCTTGACGAATTCCTGGCCTACGCCAAGGCCAATCCCGGAGCCGTCAAGACAGGCAATTCCGGCACCGGATCCATCTGGCACATCGCCGCCTCCGCCATCGAGGAGGCGACCGGCATAAAGCTTACCCACGTTCCCTTCGAGGGAGGGGCGCCGGCCGTCGCCGCCCTCATGGGCGGCAATATCGACGCCGTCACCGTCAGTCCGTCCGAGGTGCAGGCCGGCGTCGATTCCGGCGCCTTCAAGGTATTGGCGGTGCTGGGCGAAAAGCGTTCGGGCGTCGTTCCCGACGTCAAGACGGCGCTCGAACTCGGGTATGACATCAAGGTCCTGGGCTGGGGCGCCTTCGCCGCTCCCAAGGGAACCCCGCCGGAGATCCTCTCGATCCTCGAAAAGGCGGCCGCGGCCGCCATCGATTCCGACGAGGTGAAAAAATTCTTCAAGGAGCGCGGCTTCGACCACGCCTACCTGGACGCGGCCGCCATGAGCGCCTTCGCCAAGGCGCAGCTGGCCTTCTACGACGAGGCGATTCCGAAGCTCGGCATCGCCAGCAAATAGGGGAAAAGGACGGACGTGCGCCACAAATCCGATCTCGTCTCGACCGGGGCCTTCATGGCGGCGGCAATACTGTTCATCGCCGGCGCCCTGCGGCTGGGGGTGGGATCCGCCACCTCGGACGGGGTGCCCGGAGCCGGGTTCTTCCCCTTCATCCTGGGGTTGATCATCCTCGTCCTCGGGGCGGTGCAGGCGACGCTTTTCTTCCGCGACCGCGGGGAAAAGAAAGCGTCGTTCGCCCTGCCTCCAGACCGCCGCGCCAACGTGGCGAGGATTGCCGCCACCGTCGGGGGGATGCTCGGATTGTTCGTTCTCTGGAAACTGGTTTGTTTCGAAGCCGCCGCCCCCGCCTTTTGCCTGTTCCTCAACCGGGTGTATGGGCGGGGGTGGCTGTTCAACGTGGTGTTTTCCGTCCTGATGACGTTGCTGATTCACCTTCTGTTCACGCGGCTGCTGTATATCCAGTTCAACTGAGAGGCATGCGCGGGCTTGCGGGGAGTGCCGATGTCCGAGTGGCTGACCGGCTTTTGGAATGTCATGGATCCGGGGGTTCTGCTGTTCCTGGGCATCGGGGTCCTTGGCGGCATGGTTATCGGCGCCCTTCCCGGCCTCACGGCCACCATGGGAGTGGCCATCCTCACGCCGCTGACCTTCTGGTTCGAGCCGACCCGGGGATTCGCCATGCTGATCGGCGTCTGGAACTCCGCCATCTTCGCCGGCGGCATCACCGCCATCCTCATCAACACGCCCGGCACTCCCGCCTCCATCGCCTCCACCTTCGACGGCTACGCCCTGTACAAGCAGGGGAAGGGCGGGCTGGCCCTGGGAATAAACGTCATCTATTCCGCCTTCGGGGGCATTTTCGGGACCCTGGTGCTGATTTTCTTCTCCTTCCCCCTGGCCCGCTTCACCATAGGCTTCGGGGCGACCGAATATTTCGGCCTCGCCTTTTTCGGCCTGACCATGATGGCGGCGGTGTCGAGCGATTCCGTGCTCAAGGGGATGATTGCCGGTTTCGCCGGCATCCTCTTCTCCACCATCGGCATCGATCCGATGCTGGCGATGAAACGGTTCACCCTCGGAAGCGTCAACCTGATCGACGGCGTCCAGTTCCTGCCGGTGATGATCGGGATGTTCGGGGTGGGGGAAGTGCTGAACCAGATCTTCGAGCATGATCGGCTGGCCGAAAGCGCGGAAAACGCCCGGCGGCACGTCAACCTCGCGCTCGGGCGGGTCCTGCCAAACCTGGCCGAGATCCACTCGGCCTCCAGGCTCACCACCATCTCCGCCATGGTCGGCGCGGTGGTGGGGGCCATCCCCGCCGCCGGCGGCGACATCGCCTCGATCATCTGCTGGGGACAGGCGCGGAAATGGTCGAAGCATCCGGAGGAATACGGCAAGGGGTCGCTCGAGGGGCTGGCCGTGAGCACGGTCGCCAACAACAGCGTCCTGGGCGGGGCGCTGACCACCATGCTGACACTGGGCATTCCCGGCGACGCCGCCACGGCCGTGCTGATCGGTTCGCTCATGATGTACGGCATGCAGCCGGGGCCGAAAATGTTCACGGAGGCGAAGCCGTTCGTCATCAACATCATGCTCCTGATGCTCCTGGCCAACCTCGCCTTCCTGGCGATCGGCCTCGTCACCGCCAAGGCGTCGGCCAAGGTGCTTGCCGTCAATCCGCGTACGGTCTGGGTGTCGGTGTGCCTGCTTTGCGTGGTCGGTTCCTTCGCCCTGAACAACAATTCCTTCGACGTCGGAATCATGTTCGCCTCCGGCATCCTCGGATTCGTCTTCCGGCGCACCGGCTACGCCCCCGGCCCGTTCATCCTCGGCCTGCTGCTCGGGAGGATGCTGGAGGCCAACCTCAGGCGGGCGCTGGTGATTTCGCAGGGCAGCTACCTCATCTTCCTCACCCGTCCGATCTCCTGCATCCTGCTTGTTCTCACCGTCCTCACCCTGTTGTGGCCGCTGGCCAAGGCGCTGCTGTTTCGTTCGGCCGGGACGAAAACCGGTTCCTGACGCCGGCCGCGGAACGGAAAGGGAACGGCATGCCGGGACAGGTCGCCGTGGTCGGCAGCGCCAACATCGACTTGGTCATGACGCTTCCCCACCTGCCCCGGAAGGGCGAAAGCGTGACCGCCGGCTCGTTTTCCCGGACCTTCGGGGGCAAGGGATCGAACCAGGCCGTGGCGGCCAGGCGGGCCAGGGCCGGGGTGACGGCGGTGTTCAACCTGGGCGACGACGCCGACGCCGGGCGATTGCTGGAAACATACCGGGAAGAAGGCCTGGACGTCGCCCGAATCCGCCTGAATCCGGGCGAGGCCTGCGGGACCGCCATTATCCTGGTGGACGGGGCCGGGGACAACACCATAGCCATCTTTCCCGGGGCGAACGGGTCCTTCCGGCCGGACCAGGTGGACGAGGCGGCGGAGGATTTGCGCGGCGCGGACCTGGTCATGCTACAGATGGAGGTCGCCGATTCGGTCAACCGGAGGGCGATTGAACTGGCCGGGCGCGGCGGCGCGGAGGTCATGCTCAATTTCGCCCCG
>JAITKH010000381.1 GCA_031278535.1 Planctomycetota bacterium
TGACGAAAACAACGTGTTGAAATGCAATCCCTTACAGCTTTCGGGAAAATCGGACGGCAGGCGGATCGGTTTCCCCGAAAAATCCGCGTACATACCGGCGGCCGGTGAACCGGAAAAAAAGGAAAAAAAGATTGACTAACGGAAAAGATAGAATACAATAAAAGTGTCGTCGTATCCGGCTGGACTTTCCTCCAATATTGTTTCGGTTCCGACAGGGGGTGTTCAGGGCGTTTCCGCCCTGGTTCCGAATTGCCAGCGTTTTCTGTACCGTCCTCCCCTGGAAAGGGGTCCCGGGTTGGACGGCGGATCTGAATCCTTTTCCAAAGCATGGATTATCCCTTCCCACACATGAATCAGGCTATTTACCTCATCGACGGTCATGCGCAAATATATCGGGCCTTTTACGCCATGGAAGGCCTGAGGACATCCGCCGGCCAATCCAGCGGAGCGGCCTTCGGCTTTGCCCGCATGCTTCTGGATATCCTTTTTTCCTATGTTCCGGAAGCGGTCGCCGCCGTATTCGACTCCCCGGGAAAAACTTTCCGCCACAAGCGCTATCCCGACTACAAGGCCAACCGAAAACCGCCGCCGCCGGAACTGGTGGAACAGATACCCCTCATCCGGGAAATCGTCGACGCCTTTCGCATTCCTGCCTATTCCCTGGACGGTTACGAAGCGGACGACATTATCGGTTCCCTGACCCGGCAGGCCCGCGAGGCCGGCTGGGAGGTGGTGATCGTCTCCAGCGACAAGGATTATGGACAACTCCTGGAGGATGGCGTCAGCATTCTCGATATCTTCACTGAAACCTTCATCAACGCCAAGGCCTTCACCGAGCGGAAGGGCGTCCCGCCGGAGCGCCTGACAGACCTCATGGGGCTGTGGGGGGACGCATCCGACAACATTCCCGGCGTACCCGGCATCGGCGAGAAAATCGGCTCCCAGCTTATCCGCGAATACAATTCTCTCGAAAACCTTCTGGAACATGCCGGAGAAATCAAGGGAAAGCGAGGCGAGGCTATCCGCGCCAACCGGGAACTCGCCCTCCTTTCCAAGGAACTGGCCACTATTGATCGGAATGCCCCGGCAAAATTGGACCTTGAAGCGGCGATGCGCCTCAATCCCGACCGCGCCAAGCTCAGGGAAATTTTCTCCCGCCTTAATTTCCATTCGCTTCTGGCAAAGCTGGACGAACCCCCGGACATCAAAGATGAAGTCCTAGCGAAAGCGGCTGGCGGCAACGGGACAGACTACCGGCTGATCGACGACGGGGAAAAATTCCCGACTTTTCTGGGCGAACTGGGCGAACAGAAATTTTTCGCCTTCGACACCGAAACCACCGGCCTCGATCCGCTGCGGGATCGCCTGGTCGGAATGAGTTTCTCCTGGCGGGACAATACCGGCTTCTATCTTCCCTTTCTGGCGCCGGAGGGAATGCCCAGGCTTGCCGCCGGCTGCCTGGAACGGCTCCGCCCGATCCTGGAAAATCCGGCAATCGGGAAAACCGGCCATAACATCCGTTACGATGCCCTGGTTCTCCGTCGCGCCGGCATCCGCTTGGCCGGGGCAGTTTTCGACAGCCTGATCGCCTCGTCCCTGATTGGCGGCCATCTGACCGAGCATAACCTGAAAACGCTGGCCAGCCGGCATTTCGGCGTGACCATGACCCCGATAGAAACCCTTATCGGCAAGGGTCGAAACCAGATCGGCATGGATGCGGTTCCGACCGGAGCCGTCGCCGACTACGCCGCCGCCGACGCCGACATTTCCTTCCGCCTCCGCGCCGAGCTTGACAAGAAACTGGACGAGCGGGGCGTGCGCGATTTGTTCGAAAAAGTAGAGATGCCGCTTTCGGACGTCCTTACCGACATGCAGGCGGCCGGGATCAGAATAGACTCCGATCTCCTCCAGGCGGAAAGCGGGGAGACGGAGGAACTTATCAACAACCTGATCAGGGAAATCCATGTTTTGGCCGGCCGCAGCTTCAACGTCGCCAGCACGAAACAACTGGCGTTGGTGCTGTTCGGGGAAATGGGCCTGCCGGTGATTCGGAAAACGCAAACCGGACCTTCGACCGACGAGGCGGTTCTGCAGGAACTGGCCGCCCTGCACGACTGCGAAATCGCCGATCGCATCCTCGAATACCGGATGTACTCCAAACTCAAGAACACGTACCTGGACGCCCTGCCCCGGATGGTGAATCCCGAGACGGGAAGGCTTCACACCAGTTTTTCCCAGGTGCGCACCGCCACCGGCCGCCTCGCCTCGTCCAACCCGAACCTGCAGAACATCCCGATCCGCACCGAACGCGGCCGGGCCGTCCGCGCCGCCTTCATTCCGGAAGCCGGCTGGAAAATGCTTGCCGCCGACTACTCGCAGGTGGAGCTTCGCGTTCTCGCCTCCCTCTCCGGCGACGCCACGCTGTCCCGGGCTTTCGCGGAAAACCAGGATATCCACCGGGCAGTCGCCGCCGCCGTGCACGGCATCCCCCCGGACCAGGTAACGCGGGAGCAGCGCGCTTCCGCCAAGGCCGTGAATTTCGGCATTATTTACGGACAGGGGGCGCACGGCCTCGCCGCCGCCGCTGGCATGAGCCGTTTCCAGGCCCAACGTTTCATCGACGACTATTTTGCCCGTTTCCCCGGGGTGCGGAAATGGATCGACGGGGCGGTCGCGGAGGCGGAGGATCGCGGCTGTGTCGAGACCATCCTCGGTTTCCGCCGGGAAATCCCCGACATCCGGTCTTCCAATCACATGAAGAGGGCCAGGGCCGAAAGGGAGGCGGTGAACACCATAATCCAGGGGAGCGCCGCCGATCTTATCAAGACCGCCATGATCAGGCTTGCGGCCGATCTGCGGAACTCCGGCCTCGAGGCCAGGCTGCTCCTCCAGATACACGACGAACTCCTGCTGGAAAGTCCGCCCGGCGAGACGGAACCGCTTCGCGAAATCGTCCGCTCCGCCATGGAGAACGCGATTCCCCTCTCCGTGCCGCTCAAGGTGGACATCGGCGTCGGCGACAATTGGCTGGAGGCCAAATAGGTGCTGGTTGTCGGCGTCACCGGCCTCCCCTGCGCCGGGAAGTCGTTCGCCGCCCGGCTGCTCGCGGAAACCTCCGGCGGAGAGGTGATTCAGGCCGATTCGCTCGGGCATGCCGTCCTC
>JAITKH010000387.1 GCA_031278535.1 Planctomycetota bacterium
ATGTCGGCAATCCCACATTGGATGAACTCCGCGGCGTTTCCGGAGAAGCGATGGCGATTCGGCTGGGCCTGGGCGATGGCTGGCGCCATGCCGAACCGGCGCAGGGACTGCTCGCCGTCCTGCCTGGCAGCCGCGGGTCGGAGGTGAAATACATCTGGCCGCTCCAGGCGGCGGCGCTGGCGCTTCTCCATCGCCGCTTTCCCCATCTCCGAATCGCGCTGGCGCTGGCGCCGGGCATGACGGCGGAACGGCTGACCCGATTCGCCCCCATCCCTTCCTGGGTACTGCCGGTGGCGAATGATTCGCGAAACCTTCTTGCCGTCGCTTCGGCCGTCCTTGTCAAAAGCGGCACCGCCACCCTGGAAGCCGCGCTCATGGGAAAACCGATGGCAGTCTGCTACGCCGGCCATCCAGCCAGTTACCACATTGCGAAATCCTTTGTCAAGCTGCCGTTTGTGTCGCTTCCGAACATCCTGGCCGGACGGGCTATTGTGAGCGAATTCCTCCAGGGCGGGGCGACGCCTGAAAACCTGGCGGGCGAGATCGGACGGATTGTCGAGGACGGCGGCTACCGCCGCCGCATGCGTACCCGCCTCAGAAACCTCCGGGAAACGTTGGGCGACCAACCGTCGGCCGAATTGGCAGCTCGGGAAGTGGCGGAATTTTTGGCGCGGCCGAAAGGCGCGTAAAAGAACGGATTCTCGGGCGACAAAACGCGGCGCGGCGTTTTGCGGCGTCAAGATTTTCATGCGCCGGCCTTACAAACTCCTCACTCGCCGGCGTCTGCATCCGGTTCCGCTGTCCCGGACGGCGGCGTTTGGCGTTCCGACGGCTCTTCTTCGAGAAAACGGCCGAAACGGCGGAATTTTTCGTAGCGCCCAGCCAGGAGCCGATCCAGCGGAATCGCCGCCAGATCATCCAAATTGCGGAGAATAGCCGCCCGCAATAGTTTCCCCATCTTCCCTGGATCCCGGTGGGCGCCGCCCGTGGGCTCGGGGATCACCTCGTCGATCAATCCGAAGCCGCGCAAATCCCTGCTGGTCAAGCGGAGCTCCGTCGCTGCCGTTTCGCGCTTGCCTTCGTCGCGCCAGAGAATGGCGGCGCACCCCTCGGGGCTGATGACCGAATAACAGGAATAGCGGAGCATCAGGATCCGATCGCCCACGCCCAGCCCGAGCGCCCCGCCCGATCCTCCCTCTCCTATGACGATGCAGACGATCGGCGTACGCAATCGGCTCATCTCCAGGAGATTCTCGGCGATGGAGAGGGCGACCCCGCGCTCCTCCGAACCGATCCCCGGAAAAGCCCCCATGGTGTCGATGAATGTCACCACCGGCAAGCCGAATTTCTCGGCCAATCGCATTTTCCTGAGCGCCTTGCGGTAGCCTTCCGGGTGTACGCATCCTGAATTGGTCAGGTACTTTTCGGCAAGATCCCTTCCCCGGTGCTGGCCGATCAGCATCACCCGGCGTCCGGACAGGACGCCAAGTCCCGACACGATGGAGAGATCGTCGCGGAACATGCGGTCGCCATGAAGTTCCTCGAAAGAATCGAAAACCAGCGACACGTAATCGCGGGTCATGGGCCGACCGGGATGCCGCGCCACCTGCATGGTTTGCCAGGCATTCAGATTGTCGTAGATCTGGCGCTCGACCAGGGCGTACTGATCGCGCATGGGCCGGAGAAGGGCCTGGAGTTCTGGCGAAGCGCCGGAGGTGGCCGACATCTCATCAATGCGCCGCTTCAGCTCCCGCAACGGCGCTTCGAAAGGCAGATGTTCCCTCTCTTCAATGGGCATGGATCACCTCTTCGCGAAAAAGGCGACGGCCCTGCGGAAAAGCCGAAGGCCGTCGCCCTCGGTTCCCCCCCGCCCCTCGCGCGTCCAGCGCGGATGCTGGCAACCGTACACATATCGCTCGGGATGGGGCATCAGCCCGAAAACGCGTCCAGAGCGATCGCATATTCCGGCGATGAAATCCGCCGAGCCGTTCGGATCCTCCGGATAGGATGGATCGCCTTCGTTCCGGCCGGCGTATCGGTAGACCACCTGTCCGTTGTCGGCCAATTCGCGGAGCGTTCCGGGATTGCGGGACACCAGCCTCCCTTCGCCGTGGGCCACCGGCAACTCCAGGGTCTCCCCGGGTTCGGCAAGGACGCAGACGACATTCTCCGGCGCCTTGAGGCGAATCCAGCGCGCCTCGAATTTTCCCGACAGGTTGTGGGATAGGGTTATGTTCCGTTTGTCCGCGGGGGAGAACCGGGCGCCGGGAAGGAGGCCGGTCTTGACGAGTATCTGGAATCCGTTGCAAATGCCCAGCATCACCCCGCCGTTTTGAATGAATCCTTCAAAAGCCTGTCTAAGGGTGTGCATCAACTCCACAGCCAGGATTTTCCCTGCCGCGACATCGTCGCCATAGGTGAATCCGCCCGGCAGAACCAGGATCTGGAATCCGGCGAGACTGCAGGGCGATTCGACCAGCCGGTTGATATGGAGCAGTTTCGCCTCGGCACCGGCAAGTTCGAGAGCGTGCCGGGTTTCCTGGTCGCAATTAGTACCGGCCGTACGAAGCACCAACGCCCGCGGTGTTGCCATCCTCTCCCCCCTCATTAAAACTTGAAAAAATCTCCCGACTTTACATATTCTCCCGCCGCCTGCCGGGATACCGCCTCCATGTCCCGCCAGGACAGGCCGATGTGCCTCCAGACATCTCCGGTCAAAACTGGCATCCGCCGATCGCCCGGATCGCCCATGAGCAAGGCCCGCGCCATGACGTCGGCAAGATTGACGATGCAGGCATGGACGCGGCATGGCTCCGGGGCCCCGAACGGCGTATGGTGGTGGCGAACCGTTTCGACAGACAACTGCGGCAGGTTCCAGCGCTCCATGGCCGCGGAGCCCAATTGCGCGTGGTCGTAGGAAAGGGACCGCCTCTCCGCTTCCAGAAACAGGATATTGTCGCGTTCGGCCATCTCGCGGATGCGGACGGCCTGATCGGTGTCCGTCCGGATGGCGACAAACTTGCCAATGTCATGAAGAAGTCCGTGTATGAAAGCGTCCTCGGCGCTTTTGGCGTCCATGCGCCTGGCTATGGCGGCGGCGAAGAAGGCGACGCCCAAGGAATGGCGCCACAGACCATCAATATTGATGTTGACGGCGGAGGATGTGACGAAATTGTTAAAAAAAAAGGCGGACAGCGCCAAGTTGCGTATTTCCCTGAAGCCGGCAATCACCACCGCCATCGTGACGGTGGCGATGCGCCTGGAGAAGCCGTATCGGGCGGAGTTGACCAGCTTGAGAATCCGTGAGACCATCCCGGGATCCCGCGAGAGGGCATAGGCTATTTCGTTGGCGGTGGTCCTGGGATTGGCCATGAGAACAGTCAGTTTCGCCACCACCGATGGAGACGACGGCATGTCCCGGAGCCGATCCAGAAGCGAGGCTATCCCTGGATCCGGCTCAGCCATCGAGCCAGCCCTCCTTGAAGCACTTGACGGCCAGACGATAGACGTCTGCCATAATCGGCGCCTCGCGGGATTCGCCGAAGATCCGGTTCAGCAACTCGATCGCCTCCCGCCGATTCTCCCCGCTTCGAGCGGCGGGGACAGTTCCGTTGTTGTCGCCTGTCATGATGTCAGAATCGTTTTCTGTCAAAGAACAGCATGGCGAGAATCAACGCCGCCGCCGAATATCCAAGGCCGTAGGCCATGGCGGAAAACAGTTGCCCGAGGGTGGGAATCGGCCCCAGCACCACCTGGTTCCGCAACTGGAAATGCTGCAAATCCGGCAGGATATAGTAAATGAGGATGGAAACCGGCTTGAGGAGGAAATAGGTCCGGGAAGTGAGATCGGTGAGAATCTCCCCCGTCATGTGGGCAACCGTCTCCTTGGCTGGAACAAAGGTGGTGAAGGTGTAGGTGACGGTAGCCGACACCTGCCCAACCAGATAGGTGGTGAACGTGAAGATGGCGGAAAGAATGGGGCTGGTCACGCTTCCGAAAAGCATGGCGAGCGAGACCACCACCATGGTCTCGAAAAACAGCAGGAGGCCGGCCGCCGCATACCAGCCCCACTCCACCCGTGCCGTCCAGTCGGCGACAGGCGAATTTTTGGCCGTCCAGGCGACATAGGCGACGAAGACGAACGCCGCCGCGAGCATGCCGAGCATGGCCAGGCCGAGGACGAGCATCAGTCCCAGATATTTCCCGAGCAGGAACTGCCAGCGCTGCACCGGTTTCGAGATGATGGTGTAGATGGTGCGTTTGTCGATTTCCTTGTAGATCAGGCCGGCGCCGATGAAAACGGCCATGAGCGCCCCGAAGAAACTCAGCACCGCCAGGGAAAAATCCTGGACTACCTGGAGTTGATCGCCCATGGATATCCAGCCGATCGCCAAGCTGGCCAGCATCATCACCATCGCGAAAAAGACAATGACGTACAGGATCTTGTCGCGAATCGACTCCCGAAAAGTGTTCCTGGCGATATGCAGCGCCTTGCCCACGTCATTCCCCTCCCGTCCGGGTTTCGGCCACGATCCTGCCGGTGGAGCGCATGAAATAGTCCTCCAGGGACTCCTTGACGGTTCGCAGAAGTGTAAGCCGGCCATGCTCCCGGAACATGTCCGCCGCGAAGTAGGCGGCGTCCCAATTATCGAAGGACAACAGCGTTTCGCCGTTCCGCCGGAGAGAGCGTTTCGCTCTGGCCGCCACGCTTGCGCTCCGTTCAGCGTCGAGCCCGGTTCCGCCCACCTCGATCTCCAGTTCCCGGGTATCCAGGAGTTCCTCCAGGGTGCCTGAGGCAAGGAGCTTGCCCTTGTCGATCAGAGCGGCCCGGTGGCAAATCATCTCGATGTCCGAAAGGATATGGGAGGAAAAGAAAATGGTGGCGCCCCCGGCATGGAGATCGAGAATCGCCTGCCGCACCTGGCGGCGCCCGACCGGATCGAGTCCGCTCATCGGCTCGTCCAGAATCACCAGGGGCGGCCGGTGGACTATGGCCTGGGCAATGCCGAGGCGCTGGCGCATTCCCTTGGAGAATTCCTTCAGCCTTGTGTCGGCGGCCTGCGAAAGGCCGACGAAGCCGAGAAGCTCATCGTTCCTCCGCCGGCGCTCGGCGGCCGGAAGATCGCACAGCGCCCCATAGAAATCAAGCGATTCCCGGGCGGTGAGATATTCGTAGAAATACGGGTTTTCCGGCATGAAGCCGATGCGTCGGCGACATTCCCCGTCGGCTACCGGGATGCCGAAAATCTCCGCCGTCCCGGCGGTCTGCGTCTGGAGGCCGACCAATATCTTGATGGTGGTGGTTTTGCCAGCCCCGTTCGCTCCGAGGAAACCATAGATTTCGCCCCGCTCGACGATCAGGTTCAAGCCATCGAGCGCGAGGCGTTTCCTTTCCCAAAAATTCCTCTGGTAGGAATGGGCGAGAGCGCCGGTGCGGATGGCTGGAATTTCGTCGGTCATGGCGTCAGCCTTTCGGTGCCCTTGAGCCGGACCAGGAATCCGGCCAGAAGTCTCGCGGCGTTGTCCGCGTCCTTCAGGGAAATCATCTCCGCCGGCGAGTGCATGTAGCGGCAGGGTATGGAGACAAGAGCGGCGGCAACACCAGATCGGGTCAGTTGGATGGCGTTGGCGTCGGTGCCGGAACCGCGCTGGATCGGTTGTTGCTGGATCTTGATTCGCGTCTCCTTCGCGGCGCGGACCAGTCGATTGTGGATGGCGGGATTGAAGTTGGGCCCGCGATGCAGGATGGGACCGCCCCCCAGGCTGGCCTCGCCCACCATCTTCGGATTGCAGTTGGGGAAGTCGGTGGCGAAACCGACGTCCACGGCGATGCCGACATGAGGATCGATTCCATAGGCGGCGGTGTGGGCGCCGCGGAGGCCAATTTCCTCCTGGACCGAACTTACCATGTGGATGGCAGCCGCCGGTTTTTCCCTGGCGATCAGGCGAAGCGCCTCGGCCACCACATACACGCCGATGCGATCATCAAGGCCCCGGGCGACCAACCGCTGGTTCGGAAGCTCCAATGGCGCCCGATCAATGGTGGCGACATCCCCCAGTTCCACCAATTCCTCCGCTTCGGCCTTGTCCCTGGCGCCGATGTCGACCCAAAGATCATGCATCTTGGTGACCGCGCTCTCGCGCTCCTTCGCGTCCATGAAATGGACCGGCTTCACCCCGATCACTCCCGGGACCGGCCCCTTGGCCGTGTAAATGATGATGCGCTCTCCCTGGAGCAGCGGCACATATACCCCCCCGATGCTGGAAACATACAGGAAGCCGTCCTTGTCGATATGCATGACCATGAGGCCGAGTTCGTCGCAGTGACCCGAAAGCATGACCCTGAAGCGGCCTCCCGGATTGACGACCGCATGGAGATTGCCGTGTACATCGCGCCGAATCTCGTCCGCGTGCGGCTTCAGGTATTTTTCCACCACCGCCTGCCCCGGCTGTTCGTAGCCCGAAGGGGTGGGCAAGCTGAGCAGTTCGAAAAGAAAACGCTTGGCGTTCTGATCCATTTCCCGTCCCCAATCGTTTTGCCGTTTACACCCTAACGCCGGAGAAGATCCGATGTTTCGGCATTCTCCGCCGCCGTAAAGGCATTATCTCGGTTTTCAGGAACGCGTCAACCTGTTCCGCCGCCCGGCCGGTAAAGCGCCGGCCGTCGCGGATTTCACCGAGACTGTCGAGAATGTCGGCAAAAGCCGGATCCGCCTCCAGTCGATCCAGGAGATCGTTGGTCCCGTCCCCGTTCTTGACACGTTCGGCCGCGGCCAGGGAATGGCGGCGAATGCGCTCGTGCAATTCCTGGCGATCACCTCCGGCTTTGACGCCAGCCATCAGAATCTCCTCGGCAGCCATGAAGGGAAGCTCGGCCTGGAGATTCCGGGCGATCGCTCCGGGATGGATCACGAACCCGGCGGCGACATCGGCCGCAAGTTCGAGAATCGCGTCGGCGGCAAGAAAGGCCTGCGGCATGGACAGCCGCCGGTTGGCCGAATCGTCCAGGGTGCGCTCCAGCCATTGCGTCGCCTGCGTCATGGCGGCGTTCATCGGCAGCGTCAGCAGATACCGGGACAGGGCGCATATCCGTTCCGATCGCATGGGATTTTGCTTGTAGGCCATGGCGGAGGAGCCGATTTGGCTTTTTTCAAAAGGCTCCTCGATCTCCCGGCGATGGGCGAGAAGGCGGATGTCTGTGGCGAATTTGGAGGCGCTTTCCCCTATGCCGGCCACGGCGGAGAGAATCCGCGAGTCGATTTTCCGGGTATAGGTCTGCCCTGAAACCGGGATGACGCCGGCAAAGCCGAGTTTTTTACAAATCACCCTATTCAGCCGCTCGCACTTGGCATGATCGCCGTCGAACAAAGCGAGAAAACTGGCCTGGGTGCCGGTGGCGCCGACCGCTCCCCGGAGGGGAAGGGAACCGGCCCGGCGGGAAATTTCCTCACGATCGAGGAGAAAATCCTGTGCCCACAGAGTGGCGCGCTTTCCGACCGTCGTGGGCTGGGCCGGCTGGAAATGGGTGAAGCCCAGAGTAGGGCGCTCCCGCTCCTTCCCGGCGAAATCGGCCAGGGCCAGGATTACGCCAATCAACTTTCTCTCCAGCAACTGGAGAGCCTCTCGAAAGAGCAGGAGATCGCCGTTGTCCGTCACATAGCAACTGGTGGCGCCCAAATGGATAATCGGCGCGGCTTCGGGCGCCGCCAAACCATAGGCGTGGACATGCGCCATAACGTCGTGCTTGACCTTGCGTTCGCGCGCCTCGGCCGCCTTCCAATCAATGTTGGCGATATTTTTCCGCAATTCTTCGGTTTGGGCACGGGTTATGGGAAGGCCGAATTCCCGTTCCGCCTCGGCAAGGACGGTCCAGAGCAGCCGCCACGTTTCGACTCGCCGCCGAGGCGAGAAAATGGCCGCCATCTCCCGCGAAGCGTACCGGGTGATCAGCGGGTTGTCATATAATTCCCGCCTGTCGTCCACCGTCATGTCGCCTTCCTCTCCCCTGCCTCGCTTTCCCTCTCCAGATTTGCCAATGCCACGCAAGCGGCCGCCTGTTCCGCCGCTTTTTTATTTTGGCCGATTCCCCGGCCCAATTCCCGTCCCTCGACGAGAACAGCCACCTGGAAGGTGCGCGAATGTTCCGGACCGGTGGCGGCAAGGAGACGGTATGCGGGCAAGGGGCGGCGCTTTTGTTGCAAGGTTTTTTGGAGAGAGGATTTATGATTGACCGAGACCGATTTTTCCAGGGCGAGGGGAATGTCCGCGCCCAAATAGGCAAGAATGAAATCACGGGCAGCCGGGATTCCGCCGTCCAGATAGATGGCTGCCACCACCGCTTCGAAGGCGTCGGCAAGCAGCGATTCCGGTACTGGCTGGCGCCGATTCATGCCTCTGCCCAGAAAAATGAACGGCCTAAGATCCGCACGCTTGGCAGCCCGTACCAAGGCGTCACGGCAGACCACGGCGGATTTGGCCTCGGTCAATTCGCCTTCGTTCTGTTCAGGATAATGGTGAAAAAGATATTCCCGAATGACCAGATCGAGGATAGCATCGCCGAAAAACTCCAAACGCTCATTGTCCGGCCCCCGATTCTGAACGCTAGATGAATGGGTAAGGGCATTGCGGAGAAGCGACTTGTCAAAAAAAATATAGCCGATTGCCGTCTCGCAGGCGCGAAGGCGATCATCGTCGCTCCTGAATCGCCGCTGCTCGGACAATACCGCGAGAAGAGGATCCGCCGCCTTCCTTCGCGGGATTATCTCGACTTCGACTTCCTCAATGAGCGCCCCGGTCTTCGATGCATCTCCGGCAACAACTCCGGAAAGGGAACCGCCCAATTCTTCAGCCACATCCCCCATAAGGGTTTCGCCGTCGATCCATTTGTTGAAGGAAGCGCCCATCCAGGATTTCCGGGATGGGCGCGCGGACTGAATAACAATTACATCATCAGACGACTAGACTTCTTTCCCGAAATCGCACGCCGATTTTACTTCAGGGTATAGCGGGCGCCGGAAGCGGGAACGCTGGCGACTTCGGAGCCCAACTGGGGCTGGGCATTCGGGGCAACAGCAATCGGCTGGCTGCCATAGGCCGAATTGGACTGGAGACGCCACACCATCGACGCGGGGGCCTTTAGAACGCGACGGGTGATGGTTTCCTTCTTCTCCGGAATGGCCTGGGCGGCAAAACTGGGAGCCTTGGTTTCGACCAGAACGGGAACGGTCTGGCTCTGGGCCGGCACCGTCTGCCATTCGACCCGGGCGGGCGCGACTACCACGTTAGCCTGATAAGTCGCCTGTTTTGCCGGGACAACCACCTCGCGAACGGTGGCGGGTTTCACGATCTTCTTCACGACAATCTGCTGTTTCTTGGCCGGAACAACAACTTTCTGTTCCCGCGCGTCGGCAACCAGCTCCTTGGTGATGACGTCGCGGTATTTGGCCGGAGTTTCGCAGACTGTCCAGCAGAGGTTGCCGTCGTCACACGCCACCCGCTGGAATTCCTTGCGGGCGGGTTCGACTACCAGCCGCTTCGGCACATCGCGGAATTGGGCCGGGATAATAGTAAGCTGCTCATAGGCCGGGCAAATTTCCACTTCAACCGGGGTATCGGCGAATTGGGGAGGAACCACTTCAAGAATCTTATATTCCTCCTGGCAAACGTAAGGAACCGCCTTGTTTTGAATCTGGGCCGGAATTACCTTGCCAACTCGGTAGGCCGGGACACAGGGAATGGTCTCGGTCTTGGTGGAATATTGGCCCGGCACCGGAACCTGGAAATTGGCCGCGGGACGGACAGTAACCGTTTCAGTGACATTTTCATACACCGCAGGCTTCTGAATAAGGCACCAAGACAATCCAGGAGGAGCGGGAGGCATCGGCTGTCCTTCCACAAAGGGTACCTCATCTCCCGGCGCGGCGGCCTGAACAATCCCGCCCAAAGCAAACGCCACAACAGCAAGCGTAAACATAACTTTCCGCATTTTCTCCTCCTTCAACAGGCATTACACATTTCCAATCGCAAATATAAACCCGCAGCAGCGTCGATCGCCACGAGCCTCCTCTTACCAGTATCTCCACCCCCTCCCGGCACAACCCATTACCATATTTCACATCCCGGCACAGCTCAAGTCAAGAAAAAAAATTGCAAATTCACTTTTCCGCTGGATTCGGACGCATGATCCCTGTCCCATCCGGAAAGGCCCGGCATCCCACCATCCCCACTTCCTGTCAGGAATCCCATCGCCTTTCCACAACATGTGGAACCGCGTTCCACCGAAACCGAACAAACTCCTACTGTACCAATTTTCGGGAGACAACGCAATATCGTTTCCGAAAAATATCCGGATTTTCCAAAATTTACGCATCTAAACAATTCCGTTTTTTTGAACATCCAGACGCGATATGCCCATTCCGAAGTGGTTTTCGATGAAGCCTTCAATTGGAGAGGCAATTGCCGTCAATACGCACTGGATTCACCGGCGACCACGCTGGTTTGGGTATAGCCCTCCCGAATCCTCCGATTTTCCGAGCCTCGTTGTCCACGCCACTTTTCACGCCGCCGGGTCGATACCGGCGGGAAAAGAGGGAATCGTTTCACTTATCGGATTATTTTTCCCCCTCTCCGCAACTTTTTTGTTGTTGGGGGGAATTCTTTTCCATATATTGATTTCGAAAATAATGCCGGATGATCCGGAAGTTGCCCGGACATTTCCACTTTCTTGTCGTCTGGTTGATTGCACGGAGGCATCGCCCATGCGGAAAAACCTGTTGCCCGGCATTGACTGGGTCGGCGCCGTCGATTGGAACGTCAGGGATTTCCATTCCTACGATACGGCGCGCGGAGCCACCTATAATTCCTACCTTGTCCAGGACGCTGAAAACGCGCTTATCGACGTCGTGAAAGAGCCGTTTTTCGATCGCCTGTTCGGCCAGGTTTCGGCGCTTGTCCAGCCGTCGTCCATACGGTACATAATCTGCAACCATGCCGAACCCGATCACTCTTCCAGCCTCCCCCAGGCGGTTGCCGCTTTTCCGAACGCCGAGATCGTGGCAACCAGGAAATGCCGCGAAACTCTCCGCCGGTATTATGGCGGGGAGTCGTGGAAATGGCGGACAGTCAAGACCGGAGATTCGATCGGCCTCGGCAGGCGGACGCTTTCCTTCATCGAGACGCCCATGGTCCATTGGCCGGATTCGATGATGACCCACGTCCCCGAAGAGAAAGTCCTTTTTTCCATGGACGCCTTCGGCCAGCACATCGCCTGCGCCGCCCGGTTCGACGACGAGACCGATCCGGGCGTCCTTATGGAGGAGGCGAAAACCTACTACGCCAACATTGTCGCTCCGCACGGCAAGGCGGTGCAGCGGGCGCTGTCCAGGGTCGGCGAACTGAAAATCGACATGATCGCTCCATCGCACGGGGTCATCTGGCGCAAGAACATCCCCGCCATCCTTTCCGCCTATGCCGGCTGGTCGGCCAACCGGATCATCCCGAAGGTGGCGATCTTTTACGATTCAATGTGGGAAAGCACAGGAAAAATCGCCGAGGCCATCGTCCAGGGGGCGGCGATCGAGGGAGTCTCCACCGTCCTGCTGCATGTGCGCCATTCCAACCTGACCCGCATAGCTACCGAATTCCTGGATGCGGCCGCCTTCGCCTTCGGATCGGCCACGCTGAACAACCTGGCCATGCCCCAGGCGTCGGCCACGCTCGTGTACATGCGCGGCATGAACCTGCCGAACAAGACCGGCTTTGCCTTCGGGTCTTATGGATGGGGAGCCAAGGGCGGAACGGAATGCGTGGAGGAACAGATTCGGCTCGCGGGGTGGG
>JAITKH010000392.1 GCA_031278535.1 Planctomycetota bacterium
GTCGCCTCGGCCAGGCGGCATCTTCTCGACCCCCGGCTATCTGCGCGACCTGTTCACGCGGCTCCCCCGCCTGACGGTCTCGCGCATGCCGGAACTCCTGCCCGGCCGCATAACTCCGACTGAGACAAATCCACACACATCAACAACCACAGCCCGCCCCAGACCGGCCTTTTCTTCTCCCCTTGTCAAGAGTGGGGTTGGCCGGACGCTTACACAATTCAACCGTTGTCAAAACTCCCTATGCAGGCAGTCGTTCCCGGAGGGAAGAAGCAACATGCGGGTTCCTGATAACAATTGAAACAGCAAAAAATTGCGAAATTCGAAACCGGCGCAACGCATAGTTATACTTTCGTGAAAAATTGTGGTGAACCCGTCACCCTCTGACATCCAGTCTCCCCCGTTGGCGGGGGACCGGCCTGGACTGGATGATCGGCGGTTCCGCCGGCGGCGATTCCCGAACTTCCGGATGCCCGGCTTGCTGGATTTTTGGAGGCGGCAGGACCAGAAAATGCGGCGTCAACCGGAATCCTTTCTCCAGCAAGGCCTGAATCAAATCCCCGCCCGATTCGTCCAGGAATTCCGCCATTTCGCTTTTTCCCACAAACAAGTTGAGGATCATATCCTTGCCGAAGAAACGCATGTCGCCAAGAACGGGACCAAATCCGGTGGTGGTGAGATCCAGGATTATCCGCGAAGTCCAGCCCTTGTTGTCTGTCCTGATCTTGCGATAAAACATCTGCATCCTGCCTTCGCCCTGGTCCTCGGCGAGCCGGAAGGGAATTTCGGCCAGCAACATGCCCGGTTCCCTTTCGCGGCCTGCCAAGTTTTCCGCCTTGATCGCCAGCGTCTGCCGACCAAGTTCCCGCAAAATCCCCGCTCCTTCCGCCAGTCGGGCGAGTTGGGAATCGTTCCGGAGCAGCTTGCTTTCCATTTGGTTCAAGGTTCTTGCCGCCTCCTGGAGAACATGATGATTCCGCCGTTTCAGTTCGCGTCCGGCAGTCTCGACTTTTGCCGGATCGTCAGAAAGAAGGTCACGCATCACGGTCTCCGCTTCGCGTGTCACCCGTTCTGGAACCGCGGATTTGACGTCTCCTTCCTTCGAAAGGAAAAGGGAGAGGGGGCCGGCGGGACGGAGCAAATCAACTTCCGGACGGTTGCCTCCCGGCGTGGGGTATGACGACTCCGGACTCGACAATCCAGGCGAAGGCGGATCGTCGCCGGAAGCCGCAGGGCGTCCCGCCTCCGATTGAGGCTTGTTCTGGCCCGGACCCTGGCTGTCCGGAGCGGAGGCGGCGGGATCGTCGTTTGGGATCGGCTGTGATTCCAAGACTGCCGGCGTTCCCTTGGCGGATTGGGCCAGAATGATATTGATTGCCTTGTCGAGCCTGGCAAGCTCCGGATGGCTTTCCAAGACGGCTTGGGCCGCCTTTTCCAGGAGCGCCAAGGCTTTCCCCAGCGTTTCCCGGCCGGATGTGGAAACATATCTTTCCAGCGTCGACGGTAGATCGGCGCTATCGATGTCCACGTTCATGGCCCGAATTAAATCCCTGGCTGTATGCACCAGCGGCTTCGCTTCGGGAGTTTGCGGTTCCCAATCCAGGGCGGCCACAGCCCGATCCGCCAGTTCACGCGTACCAATCCGGCGCGACAGGATGTCGGCAAGGCCGGCGGCCAGAGGGCGAATGAGCGGAACGTCGCGGGCAAGCAGGCGGGCGCCCGCATTCATCCTGCCCGGACGATCAATTTCCGGGGTGCCGGCGGCAATCGCAATCAGGGATTGCACATTTGCGCGGTCCACTTGCACATTATGGCGAATCAACGCTTTCGCCGCATCCCGCGAGACGATGTCGGGGGTAAGGCCGACGGCGCGAAGCAGGATATCGGCCGCCTTTTCCAGAGCCGATTCCGGAATTTTGCCGCCGCTTGGCGGGGTGGCAAGGCGGGACAAGGGCAATTCCGCGGCCTTGATTATTTGTGCCAGCGCTTCCCTGATGGCGTCGCCAGGATGCGGGTGCGGTTCCGGCTGCCTGGAGATTTCCGATCCCGCCGCGCCGGCGTCGGCATGCATGGACCGATCCGCCTCCGCCGAAGGTTGTTCCGCCGGCCTGCCCGCACCGGATGTTCCTGAATCCGCGGGAGAGGAATTATTGAGGCGAAGCAATTCTTCCCGGGCATCCCGCAACAGTTTTTCTGCGCTTTCCGGAAAATCCGGCAAGGGTTGCAGAATCCTGCCGATAAGATCGGTCGTCCCGGACGGAGTCGGCTGCGAGAGGACCGCGGACGCGACTCCGGCGGCGATGGCGTCCCGTGTTGCCGGCTGGCCGCCGGCCGGTCCATAGGAGGGCATGTCGGCAGCGGCCATGAATCTGGGCAGGGCCGGTCCCTGGACCACCAGGGTGGGTTTGCCGTCGGCGGACAGCTCGGATTTGAGGATGAGGCTTTGCCCGGCGGCGAGGGATGCCTGGCTGAACACCGTCACCCGGTTGCCGGCCCAGCGAAGGGCATACATGCCATCGCCAAGTTCCTCTTCGACGTTGGCCATTACCACTGCGCCTAACGGCGGCAGGGCCGATCCGCCGCCCCCGGGCGGCTGGGCGGATTCGGCTTGGCCGGGTATGCGATGCCAACCGTCCATGTTTCTCCATCAGGCGACGTCAAGGCAAGCGGGCCACATCTCCCGGTCGCGGAGGCTGGGCGACATGCAAAATTTCACAGGCAGCCATAGAATCGAACAGTTCGATGATCCGCACGTCCGCGATCCAGCGGCCTCCTCTCGATATCTCCAACCGGCTTCCGTTCATGAATCCGTCTTCGCGTCCGCCTTCCACCATCACCCGTTTTCGGGAGGCGGAAGTCACCGAGAATCGGCGCGGTTCAGCCGCGGCCACCGGAGCGGCCTTTCGGACGAATTCGCCGCCGAAATATTCTCGCCCGGATTCCAGGACGGAAACGTCCGCCCTCTCCGGCGATGGAATAATCGGGGCGAAGGCATTTTCCTGGCTTTTGCCCGGCGGGATCGGGCCGCGATCCCGCCGCGCCGCGGGAGGCAACGGCATGCGTTTCGCCGGGGATGCCGTGCGGCTCGGGGATTCCTGTCCGCGCAGGGCGTCCAAGGCGGCGCGGAACTCGCGAATTTCCCGTCGCGATTCCTCCCGAAGAGTTTCCAACTGGCGGTACGTTTTGATAAATCCGCCCAGCGTGAAAAGAGCGAATGCCACGGCTCCGGCCGCTATCCAGGCGGATGGTGATGGCCGCCCATAGGCGAAATATTCCTCGCTGTCGGATTCTCGCCCGTCCCGCATCGCTTTCCCGCGGCGTCCTTCGCCAATTCCGCTCAGAAAAGGCCGTTTCCATCCGGCGGCGCCCGCTCGCCCGGATACAGCGTCCATTCCAGGCACAGGCCGCCGGGCGGAGCGCCCGGTCCGGCCCGGGCACGATCACGGCACTCCATTATATCCGCAATGTCTTCCGGCCGAAAGCGTTGCCGTCCCGCCTCGACCAATGAGCCGGCAATGGTCCTCACCATGCCGTAAAGAAACCCCTTGCCTTCGACGTAATACACCAGTCTTTTTCGGCCAGCCGCGTCCGGGGAAAGTTCCCGCATTTCACTTCGTTCCACCAGTCTCAAGTTGTCGCGCCCGGCGCGTTCCCGATTGCAGAATGAGGTGAAATCATGTTCGCCCAGGAACATTTCGGCCGCCGCGCACATTGCCTCGGTCGACAGCGGCCAGGGGATTTGCCAGGAACGCCGGCGATCCAAGGCTGGCCGCGGCCGCCCGATCAGAAAGGAATAGGTATATTGCTTCCTGATGCAATGGCGCCTGGGGTCGAAATCGTCCGCGACTTCGCGCACGGCCGTTACCGCTATGTCGGACGGCAACCGGGAATTCAATGCTTCCCGAAGATTTCCCAGCGGAATTTTTTCCGGCACGGGAAAGGCGGCGGTCTGTCCACGGGCATGGACGCCGGCATCGGTACGGCCGGCGCCCCGAATCCTCGTTTCCTTGCCGGTTAAAAATTTCAGCGCCCGTTCCAGCGCCCCCTGCACCGAAGGCGCATTCTCCTGAACCTGCCAGCCGCCGTAGTTGGAACCGTCATACTCGATGGTGGCACGACAAAGCGGCATTTTATTGCCTTACTCGAAAATCATGGCGGCGTACGTGACAGCTTCGCCCATTTCCGGCGTGATTGCCTGATGGTATCCGAGCAGCGTCGTCCGAGCCCCCGCCAGGGCCAGCCCCAGAATGAAAATGGCGGCGGAGCCGCAAACGCGCAAGTTTTCCCCGGTTTTGGCGAGGGCCGCCAGGCCCTCGCCGGCGCTTTGGGAGACGGCGGCGAGATATTTCCTGTCTGTTTCCTCCACTGCGGCGAGAAGCTGCCCCTCCGCCTCGCCGTCTTCGCCGAAGCGGGGACCGACGTGCGCCAGGTCGGCCGAGGCCAGGATCATCGTCTCCCCGGAGCTGGCCGCCTTGCCGAGGCATTCGGCTACTGTCCGGAGGACGGGGTCTCCCTCCGCTTCTTCCGGCGCGCGCCTTCCGACAAGGAATTCGCTCAGGGGGGCGGCAAGAAGAGGAACTATTGCCGCGTCCTCGCCGTAAATGTGGCGAAGCCATACCGCCTGGAGTTCCACCGAATGCTCGTTCAGATGCGCCAGCCCATCCCTGTCGAGATTTCCCCGTTTTCCGACCGCTTTTCGCAATTCGGTGATCATGCCGTGCGCGATTCCAACCTTTCCGAGGGGAGTGTCGAAATCTTTTTCGCACAGGGTCACGCGTTCCCGGAGAGGCATGTGGGCGGTGCCGACGATGATGATCGTCTTCGGTTTCGGGAGGGAAGCGAGGAGGCGATATGCCTGGCCGTAGCCTGGCGCACCTCGCTGGTAATCCAGATGCGGGATGACGATGCCTCTCGGATGCCTGTTCATTCGGGACGGCGTCTCCTCCGGCGGCGGCGCTTCGCGGAGGATGCGATCCAGATCGGCCGCAAGGGCAGTTTGATCGGCGTTATAGGCCGAACCGGCCGAGCCGGCCGGCCTGACGGCGGAGGCCAGAAAATCTCTTTCCGCCTGGGCGGCGAAGTCCTGGAAACGCGCATCATCAAGAAACAGCGCCTGTTCCAAGGCCGAAGCCACCATTTCCACTTCCCGGCAGCCCACTCCCCACGGTGTTTCACGGCTCAGGGCGTCCGCGATTTCCAGAATCGAGGCCGTTCCGTCCAGTCGGCCGGCGATGAGCAGGCCAAGGGGGGAAAGAAGAAGGCGCGAACGCGACGTTCCCGAGCGATCATGGAGGATGTAATAATTTTCGCCGTTTCGGTTTGCCGGAGCCGCGTCAATTTCGCCCCGGAGTTTCGGGGTCGCTTTAGACATGATTGGCGATCTCGTATTCTTTTTCCAGGATGTCCAGAAGGTCCCAGAAATTGTGGATGACATGGTCGGGGTTGATCTGGCCGGGAACGTTTTCGTATTTCCCGCCCCGGCGGCTGATGAAGGTGCGCATGCCGATACGGCCGGGAACGTCGATGTCCACCGCGGGATTGTCGCCGACATAGCCGCATTCCTGGGGCGGCGCCCCGATCGAACGGCAGGCGAGGGCATAGATTTTTGGATTCGACTTGGCTATCCCCACCTCTTCGGTGATGAAGATATGTTCCGGCCTGATCAGAGGGATGAGGCCGAGGCGGAGAATCTTCTCGGCCTGCTTGGCGGCAATTCCGGCGGTGATGATCCCCAGCTTCAGGCCTTTTTCCCGCAAGCGGCGGATTACCTCGATCGCATCCTCGTAAGGGGCGAAATTGTTGAACTTGCACTGGTGGTAGGCAATGATGCCGGCTTCGATCAGGAAAAGCGGGGATGCCGCCGGGGCGGTCTCGGGCGGAAGCCGCTTGAGCAGCTTGTCAAAGTGGCGATCATCGTTCGAGCCGAATTCGGCGATCACTTCCTCCAACTCGCGGAGCAGCGTCTTCTCGTCTATCCCCAAACCGAGGCGGATCATGGCCTGGGCCGCCTGGAAACGGGCCCGGGCGGCAAAATCAGTGCTGGAATAGAGAGTGTCGTCCACGTCGAAAAACAGTGCCTTGAGCTTTTTTTTCGCCACTGTCCCTGACTCTCCCTTAGCCGAACGCCGCCGGTGGCGGATTCACCTGGCGTATTCGGTGACCCTGAACTCGCGCACCAGAGTGACCTTCACTTCGCCGGGATAGGTGAGCTCGGTCTCGATCTGCTTGGCGATGTCACGGCACATGCGAGTCGCCTCGCCGTCGTTTATCTTGTCGGCCTTGACGATGACCCTGAGCTCGCGGCCGGCCTGGATGGCGAAGGATCTCTCGACGCCGCCATAGCTGTTTGAAATGGACTCCAGACGTTCCAGGCGCTTGACGTATTTTTCCAGGGTTTCGCGGCGCGCCCCCGGCCGGCCGGCCGACATGGCGTCGGCGGCCTGGACGATTGTGGCGTACAGGCTCTCGGCTGCCGTGTCCGAATGGTGGGAGACGATGGCGTTGATCACTTCGTCCGGCTCTCAGCAGCGGCGTCCGATTTCCCCGCCCAACTCCGGGTGCGTCCCTTCCTCCTCGTGATCCACGGCCTTGCCGATATCGTGGAGCAAGCCGCAGCGCCGGGCCAAATGCTCGTCCATTCCCAGTTCGGCGGCGATGATCCCGGCGAGAAAGCCGACTTCACGGGAGTGATCGAGCACATTCTGCCCGTAGCTGGTGCGAAATTTGAGGCGCCCGAGAAGCATTATCTCCCGCGGTTTCAACCCTCGGACGTCCAATTCGAGGGCAACCGCCTTGCCGATGTCTTCCACCACCTTTTCAACTTCATCCCGCGTCTTTTGAACCACCTCCTCAATGCGGCTGGGATGAATGCGTCCGTCGGCGACCAGCTTCTTCATGGAGCGGACCGCAATTTCACGGCGGATGGGTTCGAAGCCGGAGAGCACCACGACGCCAGGGGTATCGTCCACGATGACGTCGACGCCGGTCGAATTTTCGAAAGCCCGGATATTCCGGCCCTCGCGTCCGATGATGCGTCCCTTCATGTCGTCCGTAGGGAGTTCCACGGTGGAAACGACATGTTCGGTCGTATAGTCCACGGCCAGGCGATTGATGGCGGTGGAGATGTACTTCCTTGCCATTTCCTCGGCCATTTCCTTGGCCCTGGCCTCTGCCCGTTCGGTCATGATGGCGATCTCGTAGTCCAATGCCTCGGTGGTGCTGGCGAGAACCTCCTTTTTCGCCTCCTCGGGGGAAAGGCCGGATATCTGGTGCAGGCGCGTGCGCTGCTCCGCCGCCAAGGCGTCCAGTTCTCCCGATTTTGCTTCGAGTTCGCGGATCCGCCCCTCCAGGCGTTCTTCGGCGGCGCGAATCTGGCTTTCCTTCTCCTCCAGGGTCTCGGACTTGCGATCCAGATTGTCCTCGCGCTTCAGCAGCCGCTTTTCCTGCTGCTTCAACTCGTTTCGTTCGTTCTTGGTATCGTTTTCCAGCGTTTCCCGGGCGGCAAGGAGTTCGGCCTTGGCTTTGATCTCGGCTTGGCGAAGGTACTCCTCAGCCTCCCCCTTCGCCTGTTCCAAAATGTCCTCGGCGATTTTTCCCGCCACTTTCCTCTTGGACTTGGCGTAAAGATAACGCGCCAGGAATCCGGCGGCGAATCCGACAATGATCAAAACCAGCGAAAAAAGTACTGTTTCGCCCCACGACATGATAACCACCGCCTTCCGGAAGAATGAAAAAACGAATCTCGTCGAAACGAGCCGACAGAGAAGGATCGGGATTCAAGGGAAGCCGTAAGGGATTTTCAGGAGGCGCAGTATCCGAAAGGCAAAGTTCGTCGCGCGTTTCTCCATATACGATTGTCGACAAACGGATGCGACGAACGGTGGTTTAGGATAATCGTGAGCTGTGGGAGGATCGATCCCGCCCGGTTGCTGCGGCCGATCCGGTCCGTCGTTCCTCTCGCCAGGGAAAATCCGGCGAAGGAACAGGGAAAGAGCCGGCCAATGCCGGCCGCAAAAAAAACGGCCAGCGTCGTCATTGTCATGACCGGCGCGAACATGGTTTGTCCCACTTTCACGAAAGAGCTTCCAGAAAATCCTGGACCGACAACCCATAACGATCCAAGTGTTCACTATACGGTTTGCTTGGTCATTTGTCAATAAAAAAGGAAGAGAAAGAGGGAAGGCGGATCGCGCGGAAACGTCTCGCGCAAGATGTCCTGGCAACTCCGAAGAGAACGGCTTTGTCGCGGAGAATATCCTTTTCCGCATCCGCCCCGATCATCTTTCCCCTCTGCCGCCGATTCGGAATCCGTGATTTCAATCGGCGCGAGCCATGCTGCTGGCGGCTTGAAATGGCGATTTTCGCCCAAGGGGGAGCGTTTTCACAATTTCAATCGGCGATGAGTATGGTGTTCTTTTCCGCCGCCCTGGACAATTTTCCCCGCTGCCCGGGAGTCAATTTCGTTAAAAACTTGCAAAACCGCCGCCAGCCCTTACAATCATTGGCGCGCCGTTGCAGTCCGTCGCCAGGCCGCAAAACGAATCTTCGGGAAAGGCGGCGGCGCGCCCCTGGCTGGACGGGACACAATTCACTCGAAATTTTCATTATGGGAAAGGAGGGGGTGACACATGAAAGAGGTACTGGATTTTCTCAAGAACAACCAGGTGTTCCAGTTCGCCACGATGGAGGGCGATCAGCCAAGGAACAGGCCGTTCGGTTTCCACATGGTCCACAACAACCGCATCTATTTTATCACCGGGGATCACAAACCGGTCTACCGGCAACTGCGGGCCAATCCGAAATTCGAATTGAGCGTTTCGAACGAAGCGGGCGAATGGCTGCGCCTCCGGGGCAGCGCCGTTTTTGATCCGGATCCGAAACTTCTGGAGGAGGCGTTCCGGCTCATGCCCATGCTGAAGGACATCTACGGCGATCCGAAAGGACCGAAACCCGCGATGTTCTACGCCAGCCAGGCCGAGGCGACGCTGGCCGACATGCGGGGGAAGAACGAAATCGTCACATTGTAAAGGCGGTCCCGCCGCCGCGGTTTTCCGGAAAACATCATTCATGCGAACCGGACAGCGGATACTCGCCGTCTCGGCGAAGGCCGGATAGCCGGAGTTGTCCAGAACCATTCCAATCGCCAATCGGGGCAGGTCGGATACGATGATCCTTATGTCCAGGGTTCTGCCGTCATAAGCAGTCTGGAAAGACGAAATCTTGCCAAATCCCGAAGTCCGTTTGCTCCGGAATTGACCTCTGTTGCCGAAGGGGAATTCACTTCCCCGTAGGCGGAAACCGGATGACCCGGGGCCGCAAACGCCTCGGGCCGCCGCGAAGCGCGGCGGCCCGAGGCGGGGATATTGTTTTCGGGGATGCCCGGTTTTCTTAAAAATCTCCGAAATCATTGTCCAGGGGAATGACATCGTCCGGCTTCATC
>JAITKH010000071.1 GCA_031278535.1 Planctomycetota bacterium
GATTAAGAGTCTATGGTCCCACCCTCGGCAATTGGCTGCTCTCCGTCAAGGGATGGACGCTCGGGATCGTCCATCGAATGGCGGATGGCGGCTTCAGAGTTCTCCGGCAGCGTTGGAAAGTTGAACGAACCTTCGCCTGGCTGGGACGATACCGACGACTTTCCAAAAACTACGAGATGTTGTCTATCGCCGACGAAGGCATGATCTCCCTCGCATCAATAAGGATTATGCTCCGCAACCTCGCGGAACGAAAAGCCGACTTCCGCGAATGCCATCTCGCATGGGCTGGACGACTATTTAACAACACCCTCTTAGGGCATGAAGGCGTTCGGGAGGGACATGGCGAGGGGCGGAATATAGGTCACCAGGAGCAGGGTCGCCGCCATGGCGGCGTAAAAGGGGAGAATCGAGAGCATGACCTTCTCGACGGGTATGCGCCCGACGGCGCAGCCGGTGAACAGCGTCAGGCCGACCGGCGGGGTGCAGGCGCCCACGGCCAGGTTCAGGAGCAGGACGATGCCGAAATGCACCGGATCCATCCCGATGGACTTGATGACGGGCATGACGATTGGGGTGACGATCATGATCAGCGGCGCCACGTCCATGATGCAGCCGAGGAACAGGAGCAGGGCGTTGATCATCAGGAGGAGAAGCGCCGGATTGTCGGTCGTCGCGAGCATCCAGGCCGTGGCCATGCCGGGAATGCGCAGGTACGACAGCAGGTAGCCGAAACCGTTGGCGGCGGCGATGATGGACAACACCATGGCCAATGTTTTTCCGGCGCGGTACAGGATTTCCCATATGGCGGCGAAGGGGATGTTCCTGTAGATCAGGAAGGTGACGGCGAAGGCGTAGGCGCAGGCAATGGCGGCCGATTCGGTGGCGGTGAAATATCCCGACGTCACCCCGACCAGGATGATGACTATGGTCATGAGGCCGAGAAGCGAATCCTTGGTCACGATCAGCGCTTCCCGGAACGTATAGGCCTTTCCCCGCGGATAGCCGTGGCGCAGGGTCTGGACATGCGCCACGGCCATGAGCGAGAGTCCGAGCAGGCATCCCGGAACCATGCCGGCCAGGAAGAGCCGGCCGGCCGAGACGCCGCCGGCGGCCAGGGCATAGATGATCATGTTGTGGCTGGGGGGGATGATCATGCTTTGGCAGGCGCTGGTAACGGTGACGGAAACGGAAAAATCCCGGCCGTAACCCTGCTTCACCATCACCGGGATGAGGGTGGCGCCGATGGACGAAACGTCGGCGGTGGTGGAGCCGGAAACCGCCCCGAAGAAGGTGGAGGACAGGATGTTCACCTGCGCCATCCCGCCCCGAATGCGGCCGATGATGACGTCCGAAAAATCCACCAGCCGCTGGGCGATGCCGCCGGAGAGCATGATTTCCCCGGCCAGGATGAAGAACGGAACCGCCAGGAGCGAAAAGGACTGGACGCCCTGGATCATGCGCTGCCAGACCGCCTCGAGGGGCAGCCCTATGGCCAGGCCGGCGATGAGGGACGAGCCGACCAGGGCGAAGGTTATCGGCAGGCGAATCGCGACAAGAACGGCGAACGAGCCCAGCAGGGCCGCGCAGCCGGGAATGTTTGCCTCCATCAGTCCTTTTCCCCTCCAAAACCGGCCGTCTGGTCCTCCGCGTAGGGAATGCCTTCTATGAAATTGCGCGCCGCCGGACTCCATGGGGCGCCCAGGAGCCGGAAAACGATTTCGGCCAGGCACAGGACGCCGGTGAGGGGGACAATGGCGTAGACAACGCCGGTCGGCAGGCGGGTGGCCGGCATGGTCGAACGCATAGCGACGGCGGAAAGGCGCCAGCCGTAGAAGATCCTCAAGACGCTGATGAAACCGAGGACGAGATTGAGGACGAATTCGAGAACTATCTTGCCGCGGCGCGGCAGCCAGCCGACGAACATGTCGATGCGGATGTGGATATCGTGCCGGACTCCCAGGGCCAAGGTGAGGAAAGTGACCCAAACCATGGCGATGAGGGCGGCTTCTTCGGCCCACCTGATGCTCCGGCCGGTGATTCCCCGGAGCAGGATCTGGAAAGAAATGAGGACGACCATGAACAGCAGGAGCGCCTTCACAGCCGCCCCCGCCCCGGCAAACACGGCGTCGAGCATTTTTTTCATGCTGTTCATGCCGGGAGAACCCCGCAAGCGGGCGGCGGTCCGGAAAAGACCCCCCACCCGCCGGAGAGTGCCTTCGATCCATCCGGCTTCCGCCTCCGGGGAAGACAATTCTCCCTTGGCGTCGGAGGCCGGCTCCAGAGCGAACAGGCTTGGGCATTCATGCGATCAGCCTTTTCAGGCCGCTACTTCACCGCCTCGATGCGCCCGACGATATCCGCATACCCCTTGCCGTATTCGTCGTAGATAGGCTGGCAGGCCTGGCGCAGCCTGGCGATGACGGCGGCGTCCGGCCGGATAATCGTGACGTTGAATTCCTTGGCGAGCCTGTCAAGCACCTCGTCCTCGACGGACTGCAATTTTTTTCTGGTGTTTTCGGTGAGGGCGGCGGCGGCCCTGTTCACCGCCTTCTGTTCGTCCGGGGCGAGGCCGTTCCAGGCGGCCTGGCTGATGAGGAGGGTCTCCGGGACGATGTTGTGCATGTCGATGGTGAGGAAAGGCGCGATTTCCTGGTGGCTCATGTCGAGATAGCGGGGGATGGTGTTTTCGGCCGCGTCGCAAACGCCGGTCTGGAGCGAGCTGTACACGTCGTTCGATGGCATGGGGGTGGCGTGGCCGCCCAGGGCGTCGACCATTCCCATCATGATGCGGCTCTCCGGCACCCGAATCTTCAGGCCGGCGAAGTCGGGGAGGTCCCGCAGCGGCTTTTTGCCGTAGAAATTGCGGGAGCCGCTGTCCAGCCAGCAGAGCGCCACCATTTGCGCCTCTCCCGCCTGGGCGAGAAGTTCCCGGCCGATGTCGCCGAGAAGGACGTTCCACATGTGATCCATGCTGCGGAAAAGGTAGGGGAAGCTCATCACGTTCAGGCCGGGAATGAATTCGGACAGCGGCGAAAGGCTGGTTTTCGCCATGTCGAGGGCGCCGAACTGCACCTGTTCGATGCATGCCTTTTCCTGCCCAAGCTGCCCGCCGTCATACACCTCGATCCTGACGCTTCCGCCCGTTTCCCCGGCAACCTGGTCGGCGAACTCCCTGAGGGCCACGGTGGTGAAGAAATCGCGCACCTGGTCGGTCCCGAGGCGAAGCGTCGTGGCGGCATCCGCCGGAACGCCGGCGAAGAGCGCGAACCCCAGGGCGGCGGCGCAAAAACGGAACGCGCGTTTCATGGGAATCTCCCTTCACGATGAAGACATTTTCCGGACGGATCGCCCGATCCATCCGCTTTTCCCTCAAATGGGAGGTTTCGTATGCTGCGGCGCATTTCTTGGCGGTTGCATTCCTTATACGCTTTTGCCGGACGGCGGCAAGGGAAAAGATTTTTTCCGAACTTTTTCCCTCCAACATCCACGCGGGAAAATACGCCCATTTTGCCGGAAACGGAAGGAAAAACATCTTGCCGGCGGCGCGCAAATGCAGATGGCGGCCAACTATACCCTCCTGAGCGTCGCCTCGGTCGTGATTGGCGGGACCAGGCTCACGGGCGGAAGCGGCGGATTCGTCGGCGGGGCGCTCGGCGCACTGGTTCTCATCCTTTTGACCAGCATCCTCCAGGCACTCAACATGCCTCCAGGGGTACGATACCCTTGTTCAGGGCGTCATCCTTCTGGCCATCCCCATGTCCAAGAGCCGCTTGCCGAATTTGCGGGCGTGATGCCCCGGCCAACGCCTTTCGATTCGTCCTCGCAAGCGCAAACGGAGGGCCTGAAACGAGGACGGGCACCCCGCTTGCGCCTTAGATCGGCGGACACGCCGATCGAGACAGGCGGCGCGGCGGATGCGGAGCGGCCCGTCCGCAGGTTCGAACGCGATCCCTTCGAGTATGCCGAACGGCAAAAAACCGCGGGAAAACAAGATCATTCGAGGAAATTCCCGCAGGCGCAACCCCTTTTGAATGGGGCCAACAATCCGTTTTGCCAAGGCGCTTTCCGACCCTCCCGCCGGCCGCCGGAAATGGCGTTTTCGCCTCCCGGCGAAACCGCGTCCGAAAGGGGTTGAACGGCCGCGGTTGCTTCGTTTCCACCCTGACCGGAAGTTTTTTTTTCGCTCTTGACCGCCTGAAAAGCCGTGGTAATCTGGTAGGGACGGATACCGGCTGAAAAGGGAGCGGAACCGGCGGCAAACCGGCCGGCCCGGGAAAGGCGGCATGAAAAAAAACGCATCCAACAAGAGGGATTCTTCCGCTCTGCACCTGCTGCGGGCGGAATATTACCAAGCCGAAGGGCTGCCGGTCCATGCCTTGGCGGAATGGGACAAGGCGGTTTCCACCGCGCCGGACGAGGCCGAGCCCCTCATCGCCCGGGCCGAATGCCTTCGCCGGCAGGGCCGGCTTTCCGAAGCCGAGGCGGATTTGGCGGCTGCGGCGCGGCTGGCGCCGTCCAATCCCGAGCCGGGCGTCATCATGGCCCAGACGCTGGCGGCCGCCTCTCGCTTCGCCGAAGCGTTCGATCACCTGGATCGGGCGGAAGCCATCGATCCCGGATGGCATCGCATCCATCTTATTCGGGGCGATCTGCTCGCGGCTCTGGGGAGAAAGGACGAAGCGCTACTCTCCTATCGCCGGGCCGTTAGCTTGGCGCCCCGGAAGATCGAGGCCATGACCGCCCTGGCCTGTCTCCTGGCGGATCAAGGCGCTTTTCCCGAAGCCGACGAATTCGCGAACCGGATCCTGAGCGTCAATGCCAATTCTCCCGAGGCGAGAATCGTAAAAGCCCTCCATTTTTCCGGCCGGGGGATCCTTGATTCCGCCCTGGCCGAATTGACCCGGGCGGTGCGGGCCAATCCCGCCCACGTCCGGGCACGGCTGGAAAGGGGAGTGGTGAACCTCGGCCTGAACCGGCTGGACGAGGCCTGCCAGGACTTCCTTTGGGTGACCGAACGGGAACCGGACAATGTGCGCGCCCTTTCCGGGCTGGGCGAGAGCGCCTGGCGGTGCGGCCGGGTGCGGGAGGCGATAGAAGCCTATACCCGGGTGGTTGATCAGGGCGAGGCCGGTCCCGAGGTGTTCCAGGGCCGGGCCGAGGCCCTGGCCCTGGCCGGGCGCCGGGAAGAGGCTGCGGCCGATTGCGCCCGCGCCCTCGAATTCGATCCCCTTAATTCCGACATCCATGCCATGCGCGGTCTCCTGAACATCGAGTTGGGATTCTATGACGAGGCGACCCGCGACCTCAATCGGGCCATTGCCCTTGACGGCGACCTGGTCGAGGCGGTTGTCGCCAGGGGCGAGTTGCGCAGCCGCCGGGGAGACAATGCCGGCGCCGTCGCCGACTTCGCCGCCGCCGTCCGTCTCAATCCCGAGGATCCGGACCTGGTGGCGCGGTGGGTGCGGTCCATCGGCGACGCCGGGGATCAGGTGACCGCGCTCCGGTTGCTGGAGCGGGAAATCGGCATCCATCCGAACGTCCCGTCCCTCGCCCTTCTCAAAGGCGACCTCCTGGCCGAGTCCATGCGCCCGGAGGAGGCCGAGGCCTGGTACCACCGCGTCAGCCGCCAGATTCCCAATGAAATCGAACCGCATCTGCGTCTGGCGGAATTCCATGAAAACCGTTCCGAACCGGCCCGGGCCCTGGGCGAGTTGGACAGGGCGATTCGGATCGACCCTTCCGATCCCTTTCCGCGGCTCATGCGCGCCGCCCTTCTGGAACGTCTGGGCCGCCAGGACGAGGCCAGGCGCGAGCTTGGCGCCGCCAGCCGCCAGCGCCGGCTGCGGGGCAAATGATCGGGCCGTCCCGAAACAAAATGCGGGAAACGGCTGGTTCCAGGCCCGATTTGAAGGGAATGGCGGCGGAATGACCAGAAAACGCGAACCGGAGGTGACAGGCGAAACGGTTGTGGCGGCCGGGCGCTTCATCATCCTGAAACGCCTCGACTGGCTGGATTCCGCCGGCGTCCGGCGCACCTGGGAGGCGGCTGATCGGCCGGGGGAAGGCGGAGCCGTGGTGATCATCCCCTGGCTCAGGCCTTCGGGCCGGCTCCTCCACATCCGGCAATTCCGCCCGCCCGCCCGCCGGCAGGTGCTCGAGTTCCCCGCCGGCCTTGCGGAAGCCGGGGAGGAACCGGCGGCGGCGGCGGCCAGGGAACTGCGCGAGGAAACCGGCTACACAGCCAGGGAAATCCGCATCCGGCCGGCCGCGTACAGCAGCGCCGGCCTGTCCGGCGAGGCGGTGTACACGGCCGAGGCGGAAATCGACGAAAATGCCCCGGAAAACATTTTCCCCGAAACCCGGTTCGACCCTTCCGAGAACATTGAGGCCATCCTGGTCCCCGGCCGGGAACTGATCGATTTCCGCCGCCGCGGGATTGCCGGGGGAATCGCCTTCGACGCCAAGCTTGCCGCCTGGCTGGACGGCCTGGCCGCGGCCGGCGGCTTGTGATCGTTTTCGCCCCGGTCGCCGAAAAGCGCGGGAACACCAGAAGGCGGCCAAAAATCCGCCATACTTTTCGGGACTTTTCCCGGCACCGCCGCCGAGACGGTTTTTTCGCCTAGTTCGGGCGGCATCGTCCCGGGACGCCGCCACTTGCACAAGGACAAGGAGTCTGCACATGCGAAACGCCGCCGTTCGTTCTTTTTTCCATTCCCTCGTCGTCCTGGCCGTCTTCTCTGGAGGAGCCGGCGTCCGGGCGGCTGAAAATCCGGCCTTTGCGGATTGGAAGGCGTTCCTGAAGGGGCATCCCCTGGGAGTGTTCGCCACCGCCGAGAGGGATCGGCCCCGCACCCGTGTTTTCCAATTCCTCTGGATAGAGGGGGAAAGAGTCTATTTCTCCACCGGGGCGTCGAAAGACGTGGCCAAACAGATGCGGGCGAATCCGAACGTCTCGTTTTGCGTTTTCGATCCGGCCGGCAACATCGTCCTTTCCGTCGACGGCCCCGTCACTTTCGTTCCGGATCGGGCGGACAAGGAGCGGGCCCTGTCCGAAAACGCCGGCATTCGGGAGATCTACAAAAGCGCGGACAATCCCGAATTCGCCATTCTGTATATCGAACCGGAAAAAATATACACCTTCAGCTTCGCCGGCGGCAAGCAGTATATCCTGGAACGATAGCCGGCCGCCGCCCCGATGCTCCGGCGACGCCTCAAACCCTGATTGAGACGTCGCCGGGAATGCCTCCGGTTTATCCGGCTTCCGCCTCCGGAGAAGCGAATTCCCCTTCGGCACCGGAGGCCGGTTCCTGGGCGGACGGATTTTGGCATTCGCAAAGTCGGCTTTTTCAGACCGCTGGCACGGACAGGGAAGCGGGGCGCGCCGGCGGAGAGTGAACGGGAATTGGGAAACGGCATTGGGAGCGTATTCTCGGAGCGGGAAGAGCGGGTTCTTTGCCCTGCCGGTTTCGGAGCGGGCGATACAGGGCGTTTCCCGCGCCACCGTCGTCGGGCTCGCCGTCAACGTCCTCCTGGCGGCGCTGAAAGCCGCGGCCGGCCTGGCCGGCAACAGCCGGGCGCTGCTGGCCGATGCCGTCCACACCGTCTCCGATCTCGCCACTGACGCCGCCGTTCTTGTCGGCGTGCGCTACTGGGCGGCTCCAGCCGACGCCGAGCATCCCCACGGGCACCACAAAATCGAGACCCTGGTCACCTTCACCCTCGGCCTGATCCTGGCGACCGTGGGAATCGGCATGGGCTGGCGGGCGGCGGCCAGGCTTGTCGTCGCCGTCGCCGGTCCCCCGGTCGCCGCCCTGTCGCCAAGCGACTGGGACGCCGCCGCCCTGTTCGCGCTATTCACGGCCCTGTTTTCCATTGCCGCGAAGGAGGTCCTCTACCGGTGGACAGTAAAAAGAGGCGTTGCCCTGGCTTCCCCCGCCGTCATCGCCAATGCCTGGCACCACCGCTCCGACGCCTTGAGTTCCATTCCCCCCGCCCTGTCCATCGCCCTCTCGGGCCTCGCTTCCCGTTTCGGGTGGAAAGCCAATTATTTCGACGACATCGGCGCCCTGTTGGTCTGCGTCCTCCTGCTTCAGGCGGCATGGGAGGTGGCCCGGCCGGCGCTGTGCACCCTTTTGGACGCCAGCGCCGATCGCCGTCTCAACGTCGCCGTGCGGCGGGAAGTCCTGACCACGCCCGGCGTCTCCGGGGCGCATCACATCCGAACCCGCGTCATCGGCGGAGGGGCGGTGGAGGTGGATCTCCACATCGCCATCGATCCGGACATCAGCGTTCGGGAAGGCCACCGCATCGCCGCCGGCGTGAAATACCGCGTCCTTGCCCTGCCGCCGGCGAACGGAACGAAAGTGGTGGATGTCATGGTCCATATGGAACCGCTGGAGGATTCCCGGGAGCGGGACGGCCAGGAGGGACATTTCCCGGGGAAGAGAAAAAGGTAAAGGACGGCCCGGACAGCCGCAAAACCATTCGCAGGCCGATTCGCCTCCGAATTTCCGTCCTTATCAAGGCAGGATCAGGAAACGGCCGTCACCACTCCGACTGTGAGCAGCAGACACGCGTAGGTTCTGCTTTCGCCGGCGGCGATGACCAATGCCGTATCGCTTGACTTCGCCAAGTCGTAGAACGCGAACCGGTCAAGTTTTTTAAGGGGAACGGACTCTTCCAGAAGAGTTCGATACTCTTTAACCGCTTCCGGCAAAGCGCCGTCCTCGGGTGCCATGTAGATGGCCG
>JAITKH010000113.1 GCA_031278535.1 Planctomycetota bacterium
GGGGATCCGGAAATCCGCGACATGGTGGCGTGCCACGGCCTGATCTGGCTGGGAAGCTATCCCCGCCCGAAAGTATTGGAGAATGGGACATGAACGGCGGCATGATCTGCCTTCCCGTCGTCGCCGGGTCCAATCGGGAGGCCCTGGCCCGCATGGCGGAGGCGTCGGCGGAACCGGCGGATTTGCACGAGCTCAGGCTGGATTTGATCCGGGAGCGGCCGGACGTCGAAACCCTCGTCGCCGCCTCGACGCGGCCGGTCATCGCCACCTGCCGCTCCGAAGGGCAGGGAGGCGGTTTCCGGGACGGCCCGGCGGAGCGGCTCGCCATTTTGGAACGGGCTGTTCTGGCCGGAGCCGCCTTCGTGGACGCCGAGGAGGACGTTGTCTGCGGCCTGAAGCGAAGGGAAGGGACAAGGATTGTCGCCAGTTGGCATGATTTCGCCGGGACTCCGGCCGATCTTTCCGAACGGGTCGGACGGCTGGCCGCCCTTCCGGGAGACTGGATCAAGTTTGCCGTCACTCCCGCCGACCAGGACGACAATCTGCGGGTTTTCGACGCCGTCGCCGCCTCCCCAAAGCCCGCCATCGGAATAGCAATGGGCGAGGTGGGACTTCCGAGCCGGGTGCTGGGTCCGGCGCATGGCTCCATGGTGACGTTCGGCAGCCTTTCCCGCGGACTCGAATCCGCTCCCGGCCAGCCCACCGCCGCCGAACTGGCCGGCCTGTACCGGGTGCGGGAACTGACCAGGAACAGCGCCGTATACGGGCTTCTCGGCGATCCGGTGGCCCAGTCGTCAGGCTATGTCTGCCACAACCGGGCTTTTGCCCTGACCGGAATCGACGCCGTGTACATCCCCTTCCTTTCCCGCAATCCTGCCCTGTTCCGGGACGTCATTCCGGGGAAATTGCCGCTGCGGGGACTGTCAGTCACCCTTCCCCACAAGGTGGCGGCCCTGGAACTGGCGTCGGCCTGTTCCGAATCCGCCCGGCTGGCCGGCGCCGCCAATACCCTTTGCCGCCGGGACGGCCTCTGGTTCGCCGACAACACCGATTTTTCCGCCGTGGTCGAAACAGTCCGGGAAAAGGCCGTACGGCTCGCCCTCACCCTTGCCGGCGCCCCGGTCCTGGTCCTGGGATCGGGCGGCGCGGCGCGGGGGATCGGCGCCGCCTTCGCCTCTCTTGGCGCACGCGTGACGCTGGCCGGGCGGAACGCGGCCAGGACGGCGGAGCTGGCCGGAAAGATGGGATGGGAAACCGCAGACTGGGGAGAAACCGGCGGCGGCTGGCTGGCGGTCGCCAACGCCACCTCGGTCGGCATGGTGCCGAATGTCGGCGAGACGCCGTTTCCGGCCGAAGGCTGGCGGCCGGGAATGATCGCCTTCGACGCGGTATACAATCCCCGCCGCACCCGTTTCCTCCGGGAGGCGGAGCGGGCGGGCGCGGCAACCGTGGACGGCATGGAGATGTTCGTCAGCCAGGCCCGGGGACAGTTCGCGCTGTGGACGGGCAAGAAGATGCCGATGGAGTGTTTCGGACCGGACAGCGCGGGCGGTCTGTGAAAAGCAAACTGTTTGCCTGGCGGGTACGATGCCTTGAAAGCGGTTTTGTCGCCGGAGGGATGTGTCTGGAATTCGTTGGACGCCCGACCGGCGAATCTGATACAATCACGAGTGTTGGCGGGAGAGGAGCCGGCTCGGAGCCGAATCCACTATCTTTATCGACTAGTCGCTGCCCTACGAATGTCCCGTCTCGAATAGGATAATGACGTACCGGAACTTCCTCCCGACCGAATCGTAACGCTGCAAAGTCGTCGGGATGGCGACCGCAAAGGAAAACGCGGAGGTGAACGCCGCCCGGAAATATACTGTCCGCGATCTGAAATTGTGAAAAACCCCTCCGGTCGAAAATCACAATTTCAAGCTGCCGGCAGTATAGTTTCCGGTTGCGGTCGGCATATTGAGTATGGGTCAAGTCATCCCGCGCTTCCTGGCTAGTATCGCCCCCTGTGGGGGCGTGAATTGAGGATAACGCTATCACTACGACTGCTTCCGCTCGGCTTGAGGATGCGCTTAAACAGTATTGCGGTTATGATCCGCGTTGCATCAGGCATGATTTCCGTTTTGCCGGCATGGATGACCAGGAGCAGAAATCCGATTTGATGGCGTTTACCGGCCGTCCGTTTGATGCCCGTTCCGCGGCAATCATGCAATTCGTCTTTCCCTCTCGGCAACCCGGCGATGCGGCGGACAAGGTGTTGGCGATGCGCACCTCTGGAGCCCCCATTGTTTTTGTCGAACGCGACGGTGACATCGATTGGTGGATGCAAGGACTCGGCCAAGGTGCGGATCGCCATGGAGAGTTAATCAAATGAGACGACACACTGATAAAGAACTGCTTGCGCTTCTGAATGATACAGAATCCGATAAGGTCGAATATAAAGAGTCTTTTAAAGGAGATGTGCCGAAAACAGCACGCCAAGCCGTATGCGCATTTGCCAATGATTTACCAAACCACAATGATCCCGGCATTCTGTTTATAGGCGCGAAAGACGATGGAGAGCCATCTGGATTACAGGTGACCGATCAGTTATTGCTTTCCCTTTCTGACATGAAAACGGACGGCAACATTCTGCCGTTGCCCACGCTTACCGTGGAAAAGCGAGTTCTGAAAGGCGCGGAAATGGCCGTTGTTACGGTTTTTCCATCTGATATGCCTCCAGTAAAATATGATGGCAGAATTTGGATACGAACGGGGCCGCGCCGTTCCGTAGCCAATGAACAGGAAGAACGCGTTCTCAATGAAAAGAGAAGACACAAACTTCCGCCCTTTGACATTTATCCCATACCATCGTCAAAGATCACGGATCTATCAAAATCGATTTTTGAAAACGAATTTCTGCCTGCCGCATTTGCGGTCGATGTTTTGGAATCAAATGGCCGCTCATATGAGGAAAGATTAGCTACCTGCAAGATGATCGTTTCCCCTGAAAATACTACCCCGACAGTACTTGGCCTGCTGGCTATCGGAAAGAGTCCCCAGGACTTTTTACCGGGAGCATATATCCAATTTTTGCGAATTGACGGAACCGACTTGGCCGACCCTGTAGTCGACGAGGAAAACATTGGCGGTGCGATCGTTGAATTGCTCCGTCGTACCGAGGAGAAGCTCAAGGCCCATAACCGTACTTCCATCGACATTGCTTCGACACCAACGCACCAAATAGAAATGCCCTATCCCACAGCAGCGATTCAGCAGATTTTGTATAACGCCGTACTCCATCGCACCTATGAAAGCACCAATGCACCTGTCCGGGTGTACTGGTTTAATGACCGGATAGAAATCAACAGCCCGGGCGGCCCTTATGGCAATGTCACCCCTGAAAATTTCGGCAAGCCGGGCATCACCGACTACCGTAACCCGAATATCGGCGACGCGCTGAAAACTTTCGGTTTCATACAAGCCTTCGGAAGAGGTATCGCCACCGCCCGAAGAGAGATGGAAAAGAATGGAAGCCCTCCTCCGGAATTCGAGATCAATCAAAGCGCTGTCGTATGCACATTGGGGAGGAAGCAATGACTTCACCGGTGCTGACATTTTTCAACAATAAAGGGGGAGTTGGTAAAACATCCCTCATTTATCATCTGGCCTGGATGTTCGCCAGCCTGCGTAAACGAGTCGTGATTATCGACCTGGATCCGCAGGCAAACCTGACCGCCGCGCTTCTGGATGAAGACAAGATTGAAGCCATTTGGGACAAGCCGGGGTCGGGATCAACCATTTACCAGTGTGTAAAGCCGCTAACTAGCGTGGGCGATATTGCGCAACCCACCCTCCAAAATATCGCAACCGATCTGTATTTGCTGCCTGGCGACGTAATCCTCTCCAGTTACGAAGATACTTTGTCTGCAGAATGGCCCAATAGCATGGGGGATAACAATCTCTACCGCCCGATGCGAATTCTCAGTTCCTTCTGGCAGGTGATGCAAATGGCGGCTCAAAAAGTCCAGGCCGAGATCATTCTTGTCGATATTGGCCCGAATCTTGGCGCAATCAATCGATCAGTACTGGTGGCGACGGATTATGTAACGATTCCGCTTGGCGCCGACCTCTTCTCCTTGCAGGGGTTGAAAAACCTGGGACCAACTTTGCGGAGTTGGAAAAATCTGTGGCAAAAAAGACTGGAAAACTGGAACTCCAGTACTGAGAAAAGTAATTTCCCGGATTTCAAGCTTCCACAAGGGAAAATGCAACCCATCGGTTATTTGTGCCAGCAGCATGGGGTGCGCCTGGATCGTCCGGTTAAAGCTTACGACAAATGGGTGCAGCGTATTCCTGATGTCTATCGTGAATCCGTATTAAACGAGGAACCCTCAGGCAAAATTCGGCAACAAGACGATCTTTATTGCTTGGCTACCATAAAACATTACCGTAGTTTGATCCCAATGGCTCAGGAACATCGGAAACCCATTTTCAATCTTACCTCTGCTGATGGAGCGATTGGCAGTCATGCAAATGCCGTTCAAGATGCCAGGAATGACTTTAAATCGCTAGCAAAAAAAATAGCCGAGAAGATAGGTGTTGAACTCTGAAGGATCTGTTCTCGAAATCTTATGAGCTAGTGTTCCGTAAAGTCTCAATCTTTGATTGAGACTTTACGGGGAGTGCCCCCGGTT
>JAITKH010000135.1 GCA_031278535.1 Planctomycetota bacterium
CAAGAAGGCGGCCCAAGAGCTTGGCTACAAGGATGTCGGCTTCCAGGGCGTGGTCTCGGCCGCCGACGTCACCGGACAGGTCAACATCTTCAACGACGTCGCCACCAGCCGCCCGGCCGGCATCCTGATTGCCGTCAACGACGCCAAGGCCCTGAGCGTTCCCGCCGAGCGGGCCATCGAGATGGGCGTGCCGGTGGTGACGGTCAACGCCGGCGTGGAAACCGACAAGGTTCTGGCCCACGCCGCCACCGACAACTACCAGGCCGCCGCCCTTGGCGCCCGGGCTTTCGGCAATCTGATCGGCGGCAAGGGGAAGGTCATCTTCATCGGCATCGACGCCTCCTCCGAAAACGGGCGCGCCCGCGAGAGCGGCTTTCGCGACACCATCGCCAGGGAATTCCCGGAGATAATCGTGCTCCCCACCCAGCATTCGCTTGGCGACATCAGCAGGGGCATGAATATCACGAACGACCTCCTCACCGGCAACCCGGACGTCGTCGGCATCTTCTGCGCCCAGGACAACGGCGGTACCGGCGCGGCCCAGGCCCTGAAACAGCGCGGCGTCAAGGACCGGATCAAGCTGGTCTCCTTTGATTCGTCCCCGGACGAATTTCAGCTCTTCATGGACGGCTTCTTCGACGCGCTGGTGGTGCAAGACCCCTTCATGCAGGGGTACATGGGCGTCTACGCCATCGACAAGATCATCAACAACCGGCCGCTCGAGAAGAAATTCTTCGAAACTCCGGTGCAAATCATAACCCGGGACAACCTGTCGGAACCGGAAATCTACGACATCATGGCGCGAAACTCCGCCACGCTGAACATCATGAATGCCAAGGGCATCGTCAGGAAATGACCGCCGTCGGCCTATGCAAGGAGATTTTCCATGCAGGAAAGGGACGAATGGGGGGTGCTCGAATGCACCTACGCGCTCACCGACCGGGAAATGACCCGCGAACGGTGGCTGGAGGAATGCTTTCCCCCGTGGGGGACCTATATCAATTATCAGCTTGACAACACCAGGGCTGAAAAAGGCAAGGTGTACATGTGGTGGTTCGGCGGGCCGTCCTGGGGAATCAAGGCGGGAGAGGAGATTTTCCTCCTGGACAACTATGCCGGCCCCGGACTCGTCACCCGCATCGCCAATTCCGGCGACTGCCAGAACACCGGAGCCGAATACCTTCATTGGCTCCGCCTGAACGCGCAGGTGGTCGACATCTGGAAATTCGGGCGCATCGACGCCCTGTTCATCACCCACCACCATTCGGACCACTGCGATTTCTACACGGTGAAGGCACTGCTGCGGACCACGGCCTGCAAATTCGTCGCCCCGAAAGTGTCGGCGCGGGTGTTACGTGGTTGGGGCGTGCCCGACGATCGCATCATCGAGGTCAAGCCGGGGGATACGATTGCCTTCAAAAACGTCGCCGTCGCGGTGGAGAAGAACTTCGACATGAATGCGCTGAAGACTTCGGCCGGCCTGCCGGAAGGCGCGAAGGCCGAACCGCCGGCGATGAAGGACGTCGCCGTGACCTTTATTTTCAAGTCGGATGCCGGATCCGTCGCCTTTATCGGCGACAGCACCTATCACAACGGCTTTTACGGGGTGGGCAAGCGCCACGCTATCGATCTGGTTGTGGGCAACATGGGCCACAACGCCGACGGCACCTATGACAAGCTCACGCCCTACGATCTGTACCGGGTGTCCAGGGCACTGGGCGCCAGGGTGATTATCCCCGATCATTACGACAACTGGGCGAACACTTTCATGGATCCCGCCGAACTGGAGCGCATCGTCAGGGAAAACGATCCCGGCATGAAGACCGTGATCATGCAAAACGGCGGCATGTTCGTCTATCCCGACGACAAGGACATCGGCAGGTACAAATATCCGGACTGGCAGGAGCGGTACGACTGGCGAAAGGCCCGATACACCCTTGAGGACGAATAGCCCCGGGGGAGCGCCGAAACGGAAAGACGTCATCCCGCGAACATGCGGGCATTTGCGCCAAGGGCGCCGCGGATTCGCACCGCGTCGGAAAGGAGGTGGCAGTCTAAGAAAACCCGCAGGAATTTTCCCATGCATACTTGCATGACGGCAAGAAACGGAAGGCGGTGCAAATCCGCCGCGGACGCGCCACTGTAACCGTTTGCATCCCCACGCCCTGCCACTGCGGACAGCGGGAAGGCACGGCGGTAACACGGGACGGAAGCCAGGAGACGCCTTGCCGCATGCGCCGCGTTGTGCGGCAAGGCAGTTATGTCTCGCGCTTGGGCATATGCCTTACACGGCTCCCCGCCGGATGAAGACAGCGGTTTCGGGAAACGTGGCGTGAAGCGAACTGCCCTTTCAGGAAACGTGATGAAAGGAGCACGCATGAAAACCCATGTTCTTGGCTTTCCGCGCATCGGAAGGAACCGGGAACTGAAGTTCACCCAAGAAGCCTATTGGCGCGGCGCCATCACCGCGCACGATCTGACCAATGCGACCGACGACTTGAAACGGGAGCATTGGCGGATCCAAAATGATGCGAATCTCTCCTGCGTCGCGGTTGGCGATTTTTCCCTGTATGATCACGTGTTGGACGCCACCCTCATGATCGGGGCGATTCCGGAACGGTTTTTCCCCTGTCTTGGCGGCCCGGCGATCGACCTTATGTTCGCCATGGCGCGCGGCGACGCGGAGAAAAACATCCCCGCACTGGAAATGACCAAATGGTTCGACACCAATTACCATTACCTGGTTCCAGAAGTGGCCCCGGACCGGCAATGGCATCCGCAGCCGCACCCGGCGGTGGCGGACGCCCGGCTGGCGCGGCAGCTTGGTTTCGCCGCCAAGGCTGTTCTCGTGGGTCCCTTCACCTGGCTGGCGCTGGCGAAAGGGCGGGCGGCGTTCGACAAATGGACCCTGTTGCGGCAGATTCTGGACGCATACCGGGCGACGCTGCGGGAACTTGCGCCGCATTGCGGAATCATTCAGCTTGACGAACCCGTCCTCTGCACGGACTGGCTTCCCGACGCGGTACGCGGGCAATTCGCCGCCGCCCATGCCGAACTGGCCGCGGCAGTTCCCGGCGTCGCCGTCATGCTGGCCACCTATTTCGGGGCGCTTGGCGGAGATGCGCTGCAATGCGCCCTCGCCTCCGGCTGCGGCATCCTGCACATCGATCTAAAACGCGGGGCGGAACAGCTGGACGCCGTCTTGTCGGCGATTCCGAACGGCATGTCCCTGTCCCTCGGCGTCGTTGACGGACGAAACATTTGGAAAAACAACTTTTCCAGGACGCTTCCCGCCATCGAAAAAGCGGCGGCCAAACTCGGAAAGAACAGGGTAATGCTCGGAACAAGCTGCTCTCTTTTGCATTGCCCCGTCGATCTGGCCGGGGAAGACGGCCTTCCGGAACATGTCGCGGGCCGCATGGCTTTTGCCGTGCAAAAGTGTTTCGAACTCGAGTCGCTCCGCCGGATCGCGGACGGCGAAGGGCGGGAGATGCTTGACGAGAACGCCGCCGTTTTGGAAAAAGCGGAAACGCATCCGGACACCCGCATCCCGGAAGTGCGCGCCGCCTGCGCCGCCGTGACTCCGGACATGCTCAGGCGCGCCTCGGCGGCAGAGGCGCGCCGCCAAGCGCAGAACTGGTTACAATTGCCGCTCTATCCCACGACAACGATAGGTTCGTTTCCCCAAACTCCAGAAATACGCAGAACGCGAAGGGCGTACAAGCGGGGGGAAATGGCGGAGCCGGAATACAAGGAAGCGATCCGAAACGAAATACGGAAGTGCATCGAAAAACAGGAGCTCCTTGGACTGGATGTCTTGGTGCATGGCGAGGCGGAACGCAACGACATGGTGGAGTATTTCGGCGAACGGCTGAAGGGATTCTGCTTCACGAAAAACGGCTGGGTGCAGAGTTACGGCAGCCGTTCCGTAAAGCCTCCGATCATTTACGGCGACGTGCGCCGCAGCGATCCCATGACGATTGAATGGACGCTCTATGCCCAATCGCTGACCCGGCGGCCGGTCAAGGGCATGCTGACCGGCCCTGTTACCATACTGGCATGGAGTTTTGTCCGGGACGATCTCGAACGGAGCGAAGTCTGTCGCCAAATCGCCCTGGCCGTGCGCGATGAGGTCGGCGATCTGGAGCGCGCCGGCGTCGGCGTCATTCAGATTGACGAGGCGGCGCTTCGCGAAGGCATGCCCCTGACGGCGGAAAAGGCCGGGG
>JAITKH010000143.1 GCA_031278535.1 Planctomycetota bacterium
GCCGTGAAGCCGCTGATCACGTATACCATGGTCCGCACATGGTCCACATTGACACCCGAACGTCGCGCCGCGCTCATATTGCCGCCCACGGCGTAGATGTGCCTGCCAAGGACGGTGTAGTTAAGGAAGAGACTGAAAGCCAGGTAGGCCACGATCATCATGACGAAACAGACCGGCACCTTGTTCAGGAAGGTCGCCGGATCCGAACCGACGAAATTGGCGCCTGCCCACTTGATGGCCGGCGGAATGTTGGCAATCGGCGTCGCGCCGGTGGCGACGAGCGCGATGCCCTTGTATATGTTCTGCGTGGCCATCGTGGAAATGAACGGGTGGGGCAGTTTGCACTTCGTCAGGAGCAGCCCGTTGATCAAGCCCAGGACCATGCCCGCCACGATGCCGACGAAAAGCGAAAGGAAAGGATTCCAGCCCAGCTTGACGGCGCAGATGGCCATGATCACCGAGGAAAGGGTCATGGTGAATCCCACCGAAAGGTCGATGCCGGCGGTCAATATGCACACCATCATTCCCAGAGACAGGAAGCCGTTGATCGTCATTTGCCGCGAGACGTTCAGGAGATTTGCCGAAGTAAGGAAATTCTTGTTGGCAACGGACAGGATAACGCACATTATGATCAGCGCCACCACCGGCCCCGCCTTGGCGAAGATGTCCCTGGCTGCCGCAGACGCGTCCTTGCTATTCACCTATCTTCCCTCCCGTAGCCATGGTCAATATCCGCTCCTGGGTGAGGGAACCGTCGTTGTCGAACACGGCGCTCTGGATCCCCTCGTACATGGTCATGACGCGGTCGCTCATGCCCAGGATTTCCGGGATTTCGGACGAAATCATGATGATGGCGGCCCCTTCCGCCAGCAAATGGTTCATAATCGTGTATATTTCCACCTTGGCGCCGACATCGACGCCCTTGGTGGGTTCGTCGAATATAAAGACCCTGGCCCCGGAAAGCAGCCATTTCATGACGACTATCTTCTGCTGATTTCCGCCGCTGAAATCCATCACGTTTTTTTCCGGGTGCAACGGCCGCAGGCGCAGCCGCCCTCCGAGTTCGCGGACTTTGCTCCGCCGGCTCGAATTTCTCAAGAACGGCCCTTTGACGAACTGCTTCAGCGTCACGATGGTCACATTTTCGACCACGCTGTGCATGAGAATGAGGCCTTCCTCCTTCCGGTTTTCCGTAATGAGGACGATGCCGCCGTCAATGGCGTCGCGGGGAGTCCGCACGCGGATTTCCCTTCCATCGACGAATATCCTCCCGCCAAGCAGCGGATCGGCCCCAAAGATGCCGCGCGCGACTTCGGTTCTTCCCGCTCCCACTAGTCCGAAAATCCCGAAAAGCTCTCCCCGGCGCACGCTGAAGGAGATGTTCTCGAATTTGGAGGCGGAGAGACTCTCGCACCGGAACAACTCGCCCCCTATCTCCGGAATGCGCTTCGGGTATTTCTCCTCAATGGTCCGCCCGACCATCAGGCGGATGATGTCGTCCTCGGAAACCCGGCTGATATCCTGGGTCGGCCCCGAGTTCCTCCCGTCCCGCAGCACGGTCACGACATGCCCTACCTTCCTGGCCTCATCCAGCTTGTGCGTGATGAACAGGATGGCGATGCCCATTTCATTCAATTTTGTCATGAGATTGAGGAGGGAGTCGATTTCCCCCCGGCTCAGGCTCGAAGTCGGCTCGTCCATGATGATGAACTTCGCGTCGTGATCCACCGCACGGGCGATCTCAATCAGTTGGCGATGTCCCATGCCCAGCTTCTCCATGGGCAGGTCGACGTCAAGATCTTCCAACCCGACGCGCTCCAGGGCGATATGCGCGCATCGCCTGGCTTCGCGCCAGTCCATGAAAAATCCGCGCTTTTTTTTCTCCTTGCCAAGATAAAGGTTTTCGACAATGCTCAAACAGGGGATGTTGTTCAACTCCTGGTAGATAACGGCAATCCCGAGATCATAGGCTTCCTGGACGGTGGTGACGGCGGTTTTCCTGCCCATCCACCAGATGTCGCCGCCTTCCGGCTGGTTGATGCCGACAATGGTCTTGATCAAGGTGGACTTGCCGGCGCCGTTTTCGCCCAGGAGCACATGTATTTCGCCGCGCTTGACGGTCAGATTCACCCGATCCAGGGCGGTGACTCCCGGGAAAATCTTGGTGATGTCCCGCATTTCGAGCAAAGGCGTAACCGCATCGCCGTCCGCAACGCAATTTGCCGGCCTAGTTTCCAAAAGGCGCACCTCCCCGACAGGCGACCGCATTCCCGGCGCAACTGGCCGTCAATCGGCCTTTCGTTATGGCTTGCCTCGACCCGCTCCGGCGGAACGGCGCCGCTCTCTCATTCCAGTGAAATCCACACATTGCCCCCGGCGTTGCTTTCGACGCAGGCCTTGACGAACCGCATGGAGTCAACGCCGTCATCGACAGTGGGAAAAGCGTACCCTTCCGCCTTCCCTTCCTCCATCCTGGCAAGAAGATGCCGGCAAAAAGAATGATAGATGTTGCCGAACGCCTCGTAAAAGCCTTCAGGATGCCCGGCCGGCAGGCGGCAGAGGCGATTGGACGCTTCCGACATGTATTCCCGGTTGATGGACATCTCCCGGGTCGGGGAATTGATCGGGGTGTACTTGACCTTGCCCATCCTGGCATGGCACCATTCAAGCGAACCCTGGGTGCCGAATATGCGGATGCGCGGTTCGCTCTCGAAGCCGATGGCGATCTGTGAAGCCCAGAGCGTCCCCGAGGCGCCGTTCCCGAAATCCAGGAGTACGGTCGTGTTCGTCTCCAAAGGAAGATGCCGGGGATACGTGTCGAAACGGGCAAGCACCCGCCTGATCCGGAGGCCGGTGGATTGCGCTATCAACTGGTGCAGGTGCGTGCCAATGTCGCCCGTGCACAGGGAAGGGCCGATGCGCTCCGGATCAAAACGCCACAGCGCCTGATCCGGGCGTTTCTGGACCAGCGAGGAGATGACCCAGTCCTGCGGATACTCGGCCGCCACGTGCAGGATATCCCCAATCAGGCCGCCGCCGACCATTTCCCTGAGCTGGCGGATTGCGGCATAGCCTGCGTAACTGAACGTCAAGCCGAAAAGGATGCTGTTTTTCCGGGCCAGGCGGGCAAGCTCCACGGCTTGTTCCAGGTTGAAGGCGAGCGGCTTGTCGCACATGATGTGGATGCCCCGCTCCATGAAACTTTTGGCGATGTCGAAGTGGCTGTCGTTGGGCGTGGCGATGCAGACGAAGTGTATGCCGTCGCCGCGACGCGCCTCCTTTTCCGCCATCTCCCGATGGCTGGAATAGACGCGGTCCGGATCCACGCGCCATTTTTCGCCCGCAAGCCGGTTTTGTTCGGCGTCGCGCGTGAAACAGCCTGCCGAAAGTACGGCAAGATCGTCAAAAGAGGCGCCGTGCCGATGGACATCGCCGATAAAGGCCCTGTTGCCTCCTCCCACCATCCCAAAACGAAGAACCATGCGTACCGCCCTCCGCAACTATGGCATACGGTTAACCGCAAGTCCCGGGAACATCCCGCACTGTGCCGACATCTCCCCGGACGCCGCTTTCAGGCGCAGACGCTACTTCGTCTTTCCGCGCTTGACAGCCTTCTTCAGGATTTCAACGTCTTTCCTGCACGTCTGCCAAACGTTTTTGTTCAACAACCTCAGCGGCAATTCCTCGTAAAGATTTTCAATAATGATCCAGCCCTTGAAGTCGCGCTTTTCCAGATAGGCGATGACCTCGCGGAAACCGGCTTCCCCTTCGCCGAGCAGGGAGCCGGCCAGCACGCCGCGCCTGCCGTCCTTCACATGTATCTGCGGAAGCAGGAAATCGTAGAGCGCTTCCAGCACCGACACGGGATTCCAGCCTTTTTCGTAAAAGAAATTGTCGTTGTCGTAGAAAAGGCCGAAATTATCGCATCCCACTTCTTCGCAAAGGCGGATCTGCCGCTCGGGAGGCATGACGCTTTCGCTGGCTATCTTCACTCCCTTGTCCCTGGCGACGGCGCAAATATAACGGAACATATCCACGGCGTTCCGGAAACGGTCCTCGTCCGCAACCGCGCTTGCGTTGAAAGTCGGGACCATGACCAGCGGAATGCCCATATGGGCGGCCGCGGACACGGCGTCCTTCAACGCCACCCTGACAATGTCGTAACAGGCGTGACCCCGATGGACCGGGAAAGGAATCAGATCGAAGGCACTCATCGTGATATTGCAGAAGTCGATGCCGTACAGCTTTTTTTTCTCCAGGAAGGCATCCTGCACGCGCCGCAGGGAAAGAGGGAATCCCTTCGCCGCCGGCCCGAATTCCAGGGAAATGCCGTCAAGGCCGGCTTCGGAGGCCAGTTCAAGGGAAAAATATCCCGTGCCCGGAAGACAGCGATCACAAATTCCAAGCTTCACGTCCATTTCAGCCATTCTCCATCCTGCGACCGCGACCGCCTGTCCGCCCCTGCGCGGCGCCTTACTCAAACGTCAGCATCACCTTGAAGGCGCTTGCCTTTTCCTTGCGGGCGATTTCCATTGCCTTGCCGAGTTCCCCGAAGGGCAGGTAATGGCTGTTCAGGGCGTCGAAGTCGTAGCGGCCCTTGATGCGCGACAGGAAGCGAATCGTCCTTTCCAAAAAATTCCTGGTGCCGCCCGAACCGACAATGCGGAGATTCGACCAGATGACCCGCCCAAGCTCGGCCGACACCTTGCGGCCTATGGAATGGCCGACAAACCCGACGCGGCAACTGTGCCCGGCAATGTCGAAAACCGAGGCAATCCCCCTGTCGTTGCCGGAGCATTCCACCAGCACGGTGGCGCCCCTGCCGTCGGTAACGTCGCGAACCATTCCGGCGGCGTCGCCGGCCGCGGGATCGAGAACATGATCGGCCCCGTACTTCAGGGCGCGCTCCCGCCTGGCCGGAAGAGGATCAATCACGATGGTTTTGGCCCCGGAGACCGAGGCGGTGATGGTGGCCGAGATGCCGATGGGACCGCCGCCGATGATGACCGCATAATCGGAGGCGTCCACATAGCCGCCATTGCCCCAAATCCCCCAATAGCCGACCGAGAAATTTTCAATCCAGGATCCCAGGAAGTAATTCCAATCGGCCGGAAACTTGTGGGCGTACTGCTGTTCAAGGACGAGATATTCGCCCATCGCGCCGGGAGAATTGGGCATGAATCCCAGTTCCCGCATTTCCAGGCAGGCAGAAGGCATCAGCCCTTCCTTGCAATTGCGGCAATGGCCGCAGGCCATGACACAGTCGCCGGTGACCTTGTCGCCCGGCTTGAAATCCTTTACGTCCGGCGCGGCATCGACCACCTGGCCCGACCATTCGTGCCCGGGAGTGAAAGGCCCGAGATCATAGCGCCCTTCGGCCGATTTCCCCTCGAAGCATTCCACGTCCGAACCGCATATTCCGCAGGCGCCCACCTTGATGAGAAGCTGCCCCGGCCCCAGTTTCGGCACATCCGCATCCTGAATGCGCAAATCGTGCGGCCCATGCATGAAAGCAATCCTGGCTTTCATTTTCGCTCCTTCCGTTTCCCGGATTGTTCGTCTTCAATAGGCAATGGTGTATAAATGGCGCCCGCCGTTCGTCGGCCCCTTGATGACAGCCTCTATATCCTCGCGCCGGCGCTGGGTGACTTTTTCGATGGGCGGCAATTGCCCGGCCGGATACTTGGCGAGGATGTCGTTCACCAGCTTTTCCAGATAGTCCAAAGTCTTCTCCACTCCTCTCCTGGCCTTCCCGGCGTCCGCCAATTTCGGGTCGCCGATCACCCCTTCCGGCGTACAGACGCATTCCATGCCGACCGATCCGTAGGCGTTGTACCACTTGATTGGTCCCTTTCCCCTCTCGGCCGAGTTGTTGATGTGGCCAGGCGGAAGCATGGGAGAGGGTTTGGTGGCAACAGCGTTCGCCTGATCGCAAAGTTCCGGAAACAGCGCCAGGGACCAGGATTGTTCCACTTCGTCGGCATGAATGAACGGCGTCTGATAGGGTCCGCCCTGTTCGGCGGTGTCAAGCTGCTCATGAGCGCAATTCCAGAAATGGACATAGAGGATAATGCCTGGAACCTGGAATTTCTTGCCGAACTTGTGAATGGCGGCAGGAATCACGTAATCCTGTCCGTGTCCGTTCACAACAATCATCTTTCGGAAACCGGTGTTCCAAAAACCGGCGAAAACATAGCAAAGATAATCGGAAAGGATGTCCTCGGGAATCATGACGGTGCCGGGCATCCCCAGGTGATGATACGGATGGGAACCATACCAGACCGGTTGCGCCACCGTACAGCCCGTGACCGCGGCGACCTGTTCGCACAGCCGGCAATCGAGATAGGTGTCTTCGCCGTAAGGAGCGCCGGGGCCGTGATTTTCTGTGGAACCGACAGGAATGAGAATAACGTCGTTTTTTTTCAGCCGATCCGCTACCTGCTTGTTGTTCATATTCTGATAATAAATGCCATTGTTGGCCTCCATGTTGCCGCCGGAGGCGGGAATCCGCCATTTTGACATGGTCCTCCCTCCTTTTGCATAATGGGTGCGGTGTATAAATCAAGGCAATCAGCGCATAAGGATGCAGCAAGCGAACAGCGTCGAAACTTAGGAAACGGCGAAGCAAGTGATAAGCAGGAATTAATTTTTGTTAAGTATCACAAAACGCCCGAAAATTGCAATCTTTTTTTTGCATTTTTTCCGCCTTTTCCCCTGAACCGCAGTAACGCGTTATTTATAAACAAATAAAATTGAAAAAAACCAGAAAAAAAGAGCGACGCCGGCGTGTCCGCGACAACGTTTTCTCATGTTTTCCCCGGCGGCGGCATCGCTTGAATCACCATAACAACTTTATTTAACAGCAGTAAAAAAATATCTTTCCGATGAATCAATGCGCCGGATAGCGGCGCGAAATCGGCCTTCCGCAGCTTTCGTCCACTCCTTTTCCCAAAAAAAAACGCCTTGCGGTCGATATTGTTATGGGGTATACTATTGCGAGATTGGTCCGTATGGATGACCGGGAGGATTTGTCATGTCAGTCAATTCCCTGCAGACGTCGATGTCGGCGATCCGGGCGAATCAGTTCCGTTTGGATGTCTCCGCCAACAATGTCGCCAATGTCAACACAAGTGAATTCCGCGCTTCGGAAGTCGCCGCCACCGACGCCGCATATGTCAATTCAATCGGCGCCGGCGTTCGGATCGCCGCGACCTATGCCTCTCCCCGTCAAGGGCCAGCGACAATTGACGCCGCCGCCGGCGCAACCTCCCAAGGGACGCTCGAACAGTCCAATACCGATCTGGTTACGGAAATGACCAATCAAATGAATTCCCGCAACGCCTACACGGCCAACATCGCCGCAGGGCGCACCCAGATGGATGTATCCCAGACGCTTTTGGATTTGGTGGGTTGACTCCCCAAAAGGGCGTTCCGCGTGTCCCCGGATTTTCAAATTGAACCTTGGGAAGACGGGTGCGCCTTGCCGGTAAAGGCTCATCCGGGCGCCAGGCGCGAAGGCGTTTCCGGCTGCCGGTCCGGCTGCCTGAAGATTGAGGTGACGCCGGCCCCGGAAAACGGCAAGGCGAACAAGGCTATCGTCAGGCTGCTGGCCAAAACGCTCCGCGTTCGCGCCGGCCAGATCGTTCTCCTTTCCGGCGGCGCCAGTACCCGCAAACGTTTCGGCATACGCGACATGTCCCCGGAAATGGCTTGCGCCCGACTTTTGGCCCTGTCAATGATCGGCGATTGATCGCCTCGCCCGGAACCGGCTTCGGATAAGGAAGGATGTTTTTATGTCCAGCCAGCTCAAACAGAAAATCGGCGCGGCCTCGGCGGCGATTCGGAACAAAACATCCCTGTCCCCGAAAATCGGAATCATCCTTGGAACCGGACTGGGAGGGGTGGCGCGGAGCCTGACCGATGCCGTCGCCATCCCGTACGCCGAAATTCCCGGCTTCGCCGAATCAACGGTAAAGAGTCATGCCGGGCAGATGATCATCGGGAACATCTCCGGCGTTCCGACGGCGGCGATGGAAGGACGCTTCCATTGTTACGAGGGATACGATCTTGGACAGGTAACCTTCCCGGTGCGGGTGATCAGGGCGCTGGGCGCCTCCTCGCTTGTGGTCACCAATGCCTGCGGCAGCCTGAATCCCTTACACCGGAAAGGCGACCTGCTGGTCATCGACGATCATATTAACCTGACGGGAGCGAATCCGCTCGTCGGCCCGAACGACGACAGTCTGGGACCGCGCTTTCCCGACATGTGCCGGCCCTATCATCCCGATTACGCCGATCTCGCCCTGGATATTGCCATGAAGAACGGGATTGCCGCCCACCGGGGCGTCTATGCCGCCATGACCGGCCCCAGTCTCGAGACCCGGGCCGAATACCGGATGCTTCGTCTCGTCGGCGCCGACGCCATCGGCATGTCCACCGTTCCCGAAGTGATTGTGGCGGTGCACGCCGGCCTCAGGACTCTGGGGCTGGCCGTCCTGACCGACGTCTGCCTTCCCGACGCGCTGGAACCCTGCGACATCGGCTCCATCATCGCCGTGGCCAACGCCGCCGGCCCGAAAATGGAAAAAGTCCTTCTGGAATTCATAGCCAAGGCGGGTGAAAAAGGCATTCTCTGATGCCGCGACGCGTCCGTTCCCCGGTCGAACGCTATCATGACCGGGTGGCAGGCGTTTATGACGGCATCTATGCGGGCAACGCCTATTGGGAGGCGATTTTCGCCGTCACCTGGCGGAATATCGTCCGCCATCTGCCAAAAGACCTTTCCTCCCGCTGCCTTGATGTCGGCTGCGGTTCCGGCCGCTGGGGATTGCGCCTGATCCGGGCCGGCTATTCCGTGGATTTTCTTGACATTTCGCAAAAAATGCTGGACCAGGCCGCGAACCGGCTGGCGGCCATGGGAAAAACCTCCATCCGCCTCGACTGTCTCAACACCCCTTCTCCGGCGCCGCCCGGACCCGCCGATCCCCGGATTTCCCGAATTTGGCACGCCGACATGGACAATCTTTCCGCCCTTCCGGACGCATCCCACGATTTCATCGTCGGACAGGGCGATCCCCTGAACTGCACGGAAAAGCCGAGGCAGGCCTTCAAGGATCTGGCGCGGCTTCTTCGGCCGGGCGGAGTGCTCCTGCTTTCCGTGGACAACCGCCTGCAGGGCATCGATCATTTTCTCGGGAAAGGCGACGTCGAGGGCCTGGAGAAATTTCTCCGTACCGGGCGCACCCAATGGATTGCCGATGATCCGAACGAACGCTATCCCATTACCATGTTCACGCCGGGACAAATCCGGGGCATGTGCCGCGAGAGGAAACTTGAACTGGTAAGCCTGATCGGCAAAACCGTCCTGCCTCTCCGCCGCTTCAAGGATCTCCTGGACGATCCGGCGAAGCGGAACGCCCTGCTCCGCCTGGAGGAATCGCTTCATGGCGAAGAGGCTCTTTTGGCCAACGCCTCCCACCTTGAATTCGCGGCGCGAAAACCGGACTGACAGCATATGGACAGGATTCAGGGTCTGTCAATGAGAACCATCCCCATTTTGCGCGGAGCAAGCTATGCGGCATTCTGACGGATAGTCGCATATCGGCGAAGTCGGGTTTCGCGGGCAGTGGGTGAAAGGCAAGCATAAGCCGATCATCGATCTCGCCACCTTCGACACTGTATGAAATCAACAGCAAGATGGCCAGACAAGATCCCGACGCAAAATAACATTTCCATATGGCATTACTTTTTTGGCTTCTTCGGAAGGCGGACTTTTGGAAATTTTGTGGCTGTAATTTCCGGCAAAGTCTGCTCCCTGTCCGGCACGTGCCGCGGGCGTCGGTGTCGAAGAAGCCCATCCTCCTTTGCGAACTTTTGGAGATTCCGCGCCATTCCTGGCCGGCCGTCTTGCCGCCGCGCAAAAAACCTCGCTTTGGCGCCGTCCGCTCCGCGTCTTCCACTACCGTCTTCCGCCGGGCCTTGCCGTACGTTCCAT
>JAITKH010000202.1 GCA_031278535.1 Planctomycetota bacterium
CGAAATTGTAATAGACGAAGGGCATGCCGAGAATGGTCGCAAAAAAGCTGAGGATGCTGGTTTCGGTGCCCGCCGTCATATGGTATCCGGTAAAACTCAGATTGTTCCGCTGGAAATTCTCAAGCCGCGGCATCAGTTTCGGCCGGAACACCCTTTCATCGTTCATGGTGGTCTCGACCGATTCGAGGATCAGGAAAATCAAGTTGTTTTTCCTGTCGGGGAGGACGATTTCCCCGGTTTCCGGCGGATGATAATTGTCCTCGACATAGGAATGGTATGACGTGTCCTGAAGGAGATTGCCGCCGAAGTCGTACCTGTTTTCCCAGGCATACGCGGCACTGAACAACAGCAGGGACGCCAATGTCAGGGAAAACGCCCGCAATCGGGTCAAGGAAATGCCGGGAACGGGATTTTTGCGGCCGAAACGCAGGAAAAGCAACGCGAACAACGCCGTGGCGAGGAGTCCGGCGCCCAGGATTAGGATCAGGCTGCGCACATACCGGGCATCGGCCGCCTCGAGGGGAAGATTCAGGTGGATGATGATGGTGTGCAGCGTGGCGGTGTCAAAGCGATCGGTTATCCAGTAAAACAACCCCCATGCCTCGGCCCCCAGGAAAAACAATCCGATCGTAAAGGCGTCCGCTAGCCTGGCAAACAGTATCCTCAATGCATGCGCTCCCTTGCGAACGGCGCCACGCGCCTGTCCTCTTAAGATTTTGCCCCAAATTAACCGCTCCACCGGGGTAGGCCCTAATAACGTTTTCGCAAGTTCAAGGCGAGCCTAGTGTTCCGTAAAGCCTCAATCTTCGATTGAGACGGTACGGGGAGTGCCCCCGGTTCATCCGGTTTCCGCCGGAGGGGAAGTGAATTCCCCTCCGGCATCAGAGGTCCATTCCGGAGCAAACGGACTTCGGAATTTGAAAGGACTTAGTTTTACAAACTACTATTTGTAGCATTTATTTTGAGGCAAACCCTAAACGTCCAATTGCGCGTCGAGCGCGTAGCGTTCGATGAATTTCCTCCTGGGTTCCACCACTTCGCCCATGAGCAGGTTGAAGAGTTGATCCGCGCGGGCGGCGTCGTCCACCGTCACCTTGTAGAGGAGGCGCTTTTCCGGATCCATGGTGGTGGCCCAGAGCTGTTCCGGGTTCATTTCCCCCAACCCCTTGTACCGGGAAACGTCCATTCCGCGTTTCCCCAGTTCGCGGATGTTGTCGAGAATGGCGGCGAGGCTTTCGCAGGCAAGCTCGTCCTTGTCGGTGACGAGCCAGAAGCGGGAGGGCCGGCCGGGTTCGGCAAGGTAAACCATGTCGTCGGAGCGGAATCCCAGTTCCTCCAATTCCCGGACCGCCTTCTCCAATTCCGCCGCCACCAGGAATTCCGACACCAGCATCCCGTTTTCCGGCACGTCCGAGGCGGTGACGGTGATGTCCTCCTCGACAATCTCCACCGGCTCCCCCCGGGCTTCCCGATCCTTGATAAAGGCGGTGAAAGCCTCGTCCCCGGCAAAGAAGAAGTCCTCGCCCCGGAACACCCCCCGGTATTTCGGGAAGATTCCCGCCTCTTTCCGCCGCCCGAGGTATTCCCCAAGGGTCAGGCCGCGGTATTGCACGGCTCTGGAGTAGCGGCCGAGACTGGAAACAAGGGAAAGCAGGCGGCTCAGTTCCGTTCCGGCGAGGGAGCGGCTGGAGCCGTTGTCGCGCAGTTCGCAGCGGGCGCCTTCCACCCCCAGCTTCAGCAGCGCGTTTTGCATGTCGTCCTCGGAAAGGACGTATTGCACCGATTTCCCCCGCTGCACCTTGTAGAGGGGCGGGCAGGCTATGTAGAGCCGCCCGTTCTCGATCAGCTCCGGCATATGCCGATAGAAAAAGGTGAGGATGAGCGTACGGATGTGGCTTCCGTCCACGTCGGCGTCGGACATGATGATGATTTTGCCGTAGCGGAGCTTTTCGATGTCGAAATCGTCCTTGCCGATGCCGGTGCCGAGGGCGGTGATGATGTTCGAGACTTCCTGGGAGGAAAGGATTTTGTCGATGCGGTGTTTTTCGACGTTCAGGATCTTGCCGCGCAGGGGGAGGATGGCCTGGGTGCGCGAATCGCGGCCGGTCTTGGCCGAACCGCCGGCCGAGTCGCCCTCGACCAGGTAGAGTTCGGTCGATTCCCGATCGCGGGAAACGCAGTCGGAGAGCTTGCCGGGCAGGCCGCCGCCGGCCAGGGCGCTCTTGCGCCTGGCGAGATCCCTGGCCTTGCGGGCGGCTTTCCGGGCGGCGGCGGCGTCGATGGCGCGCTGGACGATGCGCTTGGCGATGCCGGGCTTTTCCTCCAGGTAGGCTCCCAAATACTGGTTCACCACCTGCGCCACCATGCCCTCGGCCTCGGAATTGCCGAGTTTTCCCTTGGTCTGGCCCTCGAATTGCGGATCGGCGATGCGCAGGGATATCACCGCCGCCAGGCCTTCCCGGGTGTCCTCGCCCTGAAGCGCCTCGTCGTCGGCCTTGATCAGATTGTTCTGCTTGGCCCAGGCGTTCAATGTCCGGGTGAGCGAGGAACGGAAGCCGGAAAGATGGGTGCCGCCGTTCACCGTGTTGATGTTGTTGACGAAGGAAAAAATATTTTCGGCGTAGCCGTCGTTATATTGCATGGCCACCTCGAGCTCCATCAGTTTTTCGTCGTCCCGGTGTTCGAAGTGGATGACTTCGGAATTGATCACGCTCTTGTTTTCGTTCAGGCTTTCGACATATCCCTTCAGGCCGGTACGGAAGAAGAACGAGTCGTTGCGCTCGCCGGTCCGGCGATCCGCCAGATCGATGGTCAGCCCCTTGTTCAGGAAAGCCAACTCCCGGAGCCGCAAGGCAATCGTTTCGTAGCGGAAACTCGCGGTTTCGACAAAAATCTCGGGATCGGGGAAAAAGGTTATTTTCGTCCCCCGGATCTTGGTCTTTCCCCTCTCTTCCACCCCGGTCGCGGGGACGCCCCGCTCGAAACGCTGAAAATGAACCTTGCCGTCGCGGAAGACCTCCGCTTCCAGCCAGAGGGAGAGCGCGTTCACGCAGCTTACGCCCACCCCGTGCAACCCTGCCGACACCTTGTAGGACTTGTGATCGAACTTGCCGCCGGCGTGGAGAACGGTCATCACCACGGTCAGGGCCGACATGTTCTGTTCCTCGTGCCGGTCCACGGGAATGCCGCGGCCGTTGTCGGTCACGGTGAGGGAACCGTCGGCG
>JAITKH010000238.1 GCA_031278535.1 Planctomycetota bacterium
TAATCACCGCGTCGGGAAACGCTTTTCGCAATTCCTCGATAAGGGCTACCGTGGCATCGTCCGCGCCCTTGAATCGTTTCGCGTCCTGTTCAAGCAGGATTTCGGCATTATCCACATTGTCCAGAAGAAAGCCGTCGTATCCGGCCTCGAGAAGCAGCGGAGCAATCATCCCCACCAGCATTTCGCGCCATTCCCCGCTCCTGGAATCCACCCGGCGCGAATCCGGCCAATCCGGATTCGGTTCGAGCACCCAGGGCTTGTCCTTGACCATCTCCCAATACCATCGGTTCATTTCCACTTCGCCAATGCTCATATAGGCGACGCAGAACCGCCCCTTCTTGTCCTCGGGGGCGAGATCGCCGAGCGCCTCGGCCTCCAGAATCAGCAAATCCATGTCGGGAACGTCGAGGACGCGCCTATCCGAGCCGTAATAGCAGAGCCATCGGGTTTCCTTGGTTATCCGCTTGCGGCCCGGGCCTTCGCCGGAAAAGGCCAGGTGCGGACAAACGGTGGCGACAACGAGGAGAAAAAGGATGTATTTGCTCATTGTGTTTTCCTTGCCGGAACCGTACCCGTTCGCAATTCTGCCGGTTCATACCTTCCGGTAATGCTCTATGGTACGGCGCAAACCCTCGTCAAATGCGACCTCCGGAACGAAACCGACGTTTTTCTTCGCCTTCGAAATGTCGGCGACGCTATGCAAAACGTCTCCCGTCCTCGGGGCGGCGTGTATGGGCGCCAATCCAGTCCCCAGGGCGTCGTTGATCTTCGCGACCAATTGGTTGAGGTCGATGCGCTCGCCCCTGGCGACGTTGATAACCTGGCCGCGAAGCGGCCCGGGATGCAAAGCGGCGGCGAGATTGGCGGCCGCCACGTCGCCAACATAAATGAAATCCCGGCTTTGCGCTCCGTCTCCGAAAATGGTCGGACGCTTTCCCTCCAGCATCAGGGTGATGAACTTCGGGATCACGGCCGAATACTCGCTCTTGGGATCCTGTCTTGGGCCAAAGACGTTGAAATAGCGCAGGGACACGCAATCCAATCCCATCGACGCCGAGAAAGCCATGCCGTAATATTCCTGCGCCAGCTTGGAGGCGGCATAGGGACTGAGGGGCGCGGGCGGCATGTCTTCGGTTTTGGGCAGTTTTTCGCTGTCGCCGTAAGCGGCGCTGGAGGCGGCCTGGACCACGCGGCGAACGCCGGCCTTGGCGGCGGCGGCAAACAGGACGACGGTGGAAGCGACGGAAGACTGCATGCTCTCGATCGGATTTGCGACCGAGCGCGGAACGGAGGGCACCGAGGCCAGATGGATGATGTGGCTGACCCCCTCGACCGCCCTGGCCGACACGGCCGGATCGGAGATGTCGCCGTCCACAAAAGTGAAGAGTCCCCGGCAATTTGCCATGTTCTCCGGTTTCCCCGTGGAAAAATTGTCCACGCCAACCGTCTCGTAACCCTTGCCCACCAGGAAATCAAGCATGTGCCCGCCGATAAAGCCGGCGCATCCGGTTACCAGGAATTTCATCTTGTCCATGGCAGGCAATCCTCTCACAAGGGAAATAGAATCTTCCCCATTGCCCTATGGTACAAAAAACGGGAGGAAAAAACAACCGGTCAATGCAAAGGCGAAACCATTCCCGCCCATACTCGTGCGAACACGGTCCGCGATCCGATGACAAGCGGAAGCCCGCCGTCCAGAGTCTGACGCCGATCACGGATCAATAAGGCACTCCAAGGCCGCCGGGTCGAATACGGGAATGCCCAGGGCTGCCGCCGCCTCCCGCCGTTCGGCGAAGGAATCGTCGAGGAGGATTGCCTCCTTCCCGTCGCCGATGGCGGCGGATTTCGGCTCGCCGTTTCGGAGCCATATCACCTGGTCAAAAAGCCGATCCAGGCGAAATCGGCGAAGCGTGGATTCCGGATCGGCGGCGTGGCGGGTGAGAAGAACCAGGCGTTTCCCCCGGTTAAGGCATTGGTAAAGGAACCTGACCGCTTCCCCATTCACCGCGTCGCCCAGAATCAGCGTGTCGTCGAGATCCACGTACACCGTCCTGTAGTCGAATGGCAGGCGGTAGACCGCGCCTAGGGCGCGATCCACTTCCACGCCCGCAAGCCGGTTCTCGACCACCTCGACATCAAGCCCCATGCGATCATAGAGCGACAAAAGCGGCAGATTGACGCCAAGGGCGCGCCGGAAGCCGCTGGTTCCGGCTATGCGGGGCGCAATCTCGAGAAGTTTCGCCTCTCCGGCCGCGTCCTCTTTAAGTTGGAAAAACCAGGCCCCGCGCAACGGCAAGTGGCGATTGATGATTTCGGCCAGGCGGCGGAAGCGCATGTCGGGAAAATCGCGGCTGTTGACGCTGATGCCGTTGGCGACACGCGCCCGGGTCCGGCCGGCGCAATAGGCGAGCCTGCCCAACCGATCGGTGAAACAATCCACCGTGTATTCGTGGCCGGGCAGGAACTCCATGAGCAAATCGGTGGGCGAGCGCCGGAGTCTTTCAACGGCGACATCCGCTCCATCCACCTTTGCTGCCCCCCGGCTCCCCTGGCCGGCGTCCGGTTTCATGAAGAGGGGGAAAACGGCGGAGGCGAGTTCCTCCGCGCGATACTGGCGCGGCGTGGGGATCTTGTCCGCGAAAAAGGCGTATGTCGCCCTCTTGGATCGGCAAAGGCGGCATACGCCCGCTTCGGGCGCAAGTATCTCGGCGGCAAATCCGGCTTCGGCCGCCCGTTCGGCCAGCCGGACCAGAACCTCGTCATGGGCGGGAAAAACGTACTCTATCCGGCGACTGCGGAGAACGGCGTCAAAGGCGGACGGAAAATCGGGAGCCGTCACCCATGGCAGCGGTTCGACCGCATCGGGATAGACGAAATCGCCGTGATCCCGGATTGACGACGCTCCGATTAGGCGGACATGCCGGCAATATCGAAGCGCGCGGCGAATTTCCAGGCCTATCTCGCTGCCGCAAGGGAACACCAGTACGTTTCTGGCATCCAGCATGAAATTCGTCCCGGTTTCAATCGACCCTGTAGTTGGGAGCCTCCCGGGTGATGGTGATGTCGTGCGGGTGGCTTTCCTGAAGACCGGCGGAAGTGATGCGGATGAATTTCGCCCTGGCCTGGAGTTCCCGGACATCGGAGGCGCCGATATAGCCCATGCCGGATTTCAAGCCGCCCACCAGCTGGTAGACGAACGGTTCCAGCGGACCTTTGGACGGAACCCGCCCCTCTATTCCTTCGGGAACCAGTTTGTCGGCCGTACGGTCGCCCTGGCGGTACCGCTCGCCGGAAGTGCCGATGGTCATGGCGCCAAGGCTGCCCATGCCCCGATAGGCTTTGTAGAGACGGCCCTGGTGGAGGATTTCCTCGCCCGGAGACTCGTCGGTACCGGCGAGAAGGGAGCCGATCATGACGCAGGAAGCCCCGGCGGCTATGGCTTTGACGATGTCGCCGGAATATTTGATGCCGCCGTCGGCAATGATTGGAACGCCGCTGCCGGCGGCGGCCTTGACGGCCGACCAGATTGCCGACATCTGGGGCACGCCGATCCCGGCCACAACCCTGGTGGTGCAGATGGATCCGGGACCGATGCCCACCTTGACCCCGTCCACGCCGGCCCGGATCAGATCCCTGGTTCCTTCCTCGGTCGCCACGTTGCCGGCGACGATGTCGATTCCGTCGCAATGATCGCGGCGATAGCGTTTGACGGCATCCATGACGTTCAGGCTGTGGCCGTGCGCGGTGTCCACCACCAGGACGTCCACGCCGGCCTCCACCAGCAGGCTCACGCGCTCGTCGTCGTCCACCCCGACCGCCGCCCCGACCCGCAGCCTGCCCCGGGAATCGCGGCAGGCGAGCGGATAGCGATCAAAATTGTTGATGTCCCGCATGGTGATGAGACCCTGGAGGCGGTTTTCGGAGTCAACCAGAATCAGCTTTTCGATCTTATTCTTGAAAAGCAGATTCCGGGCGATGTCAAGCGAGGTGTCCGGAGGGGCGGTGATCAGGTTGTCCCTGGTCATCACCTCGCGAATGGGAATGTCCTCCTTGTGCTGGAAGCGGAGATCGCGCCGGGTAAGGATGCCCACCACCCTGCCTTCCGCGTCCACGATGGGAATGCCGGAGAGTTTTCTCTCGTTGATGATATTCATGGCCATGGAAACGAAGTCGTCCGGATTCAGCCGTACCGGATCGGCGATAATGCCGTTGGCCGAGCGTTTGACGTCCTCCACCTCCTTGGCCTGTTGGAGCGACGGCAGGTTCTTGTGGATCACCCCGATGCCGCCCTGTTCGGCCAGGGCGATGGCGAGGCGGCCTTCGGTGACGGTGTCCATGGCGGCGGAGGCGACAGGAATGTTGATGGATATGCGCCGCGAGAAGCGGCTCGACGTGTCGACCTCGGAAGGCACCACATCGCTTTTCAGCGGCAAGAGCAGTACATCGTCAAAGGTGACGCCTTCCCTCAGGTTGGACTCGAACATTTCCTGGACCTCCTTGCGAGAAAAAAGTGCGCCAATCCGGCGCCGCACGACGAAAACGAGGCGATATTACCGGGTTTCATTGACCAGAACAAACGAAATCCCCGCTCGAAGACGGCCTGGGCCCCCGCGCACGGGAAAATCGGCCGCCGCCGGAAACATGGCCGGCATCGATCATAACGGAAGAATTGCGGAAAATTGCTTGAAATCCGGTAAAAACGGATATGATTCTTGCGAGTTTCGATCCCTTCGCCCAGGAAAGCGTGAAAATGAAGCCGGAAAATGAAGCCGGAAAATACCCGGACCATGTTTCCCGGAACCTTTTCCAGGATCCCTTGATCCGAACTGCCGCCTTCCGGCATCTTTCTCTATAGGAACGAATGGAGACCCGGTTTTGCCATGACAGACGCCGGTCGGGAGTATCTTGAAATAAGCGTATCGCCCGAAGGCGGCGTCCTGGCGGCGCCGGTATCCGTCGCCGACGATTGGACATGGACGGCGCCGGCGGGAACCTGGTTCGACGAACCCGGCGCCACCGAAGCCCTGCTGCTGGCGGTTGCCGCCGGGAAAACGGCCGCGCCATTGCCGCCGGCGTGGGAATATTGGCGCGGTTTTGCCCTATCCTACATCGCCGCCCTGTGCCATGTTCCCGAGGATTCCGCCCGGCAGTCGCCCCCGCCGCCCGAACCGGCGCAACTGCGTGCGCTGGCGTCCGCCGTTCCGCCCATGCCGGGCGGCGAGTACGTCGCGCCGGAGGTGCTGATTCGCCTGTGGGAACGGCTGGATTCCCGCATGCGGGAAGAAGCGGCTGCGCACGGGAACGGCGTTGCCGGCTGGTTGCGGGAGCGCAATCCCGCCTGGAGGCTGGTCGGCAAGGTGTGCTTTCACTTGGCCGAGAACAGGAAAAATCCCGGGTATCCCTTCGCCTTTCTGGCCACCTACGCGCCCCGCCTTTCCGCCAGGGGGAAGGCGCAACACGCACCGCTGGCCAATGCCTTGCGCGAATTCGCCGGCGAGAAAAACCGGGAAGCGCTCCTGAACCTGCTTTCGCCGGTACATCGCGCTTCCGAGAAAAGTGCGCTCGCCAGGGAACTGGTGGATTCCGGCAAAGTGTTTCACCCCCAAGCCTGGACACCCGTCGCCGCGTACCGCTTTCTCAAGGACATTCCCGTTTTCGAAGAGGCTGGTCTCATGGTCCGCGTGCCGGACTGGTGGGCGAAACGGCCACGGCCGGTGGCGCGGGCGGCAATCGGGAAAAGCAAATCCGGGGGTCTGGGCAGGGACGCCGTCCTTTCCTTCAACTGTGAATTGTGCCTGAACGGCGAGACGCTGTCGGACGAGGACGTCAACGCCGTCATGGCGGGACAGGACGGCCTCGTCCTCCTCAAGGGACAATGGGTCGAGGTGGATCGAAACCGCCTCAGACAGGCGATCGAACACTGGCGCGGCATTGAACGCGCCGCCGGATCGGACGGAGTGTCGTTTCTCGAGGGGATGCGCCTGCTGGCGGGCGGCGGAATGGCCGGCGCGCCCATGGACGGCGGCGAAACCGCCGCCGTACGCGACTGGTCGGAGGTGGCGGCGGACGGCTGGTTCGGGGAAACGCTGGAGCGGCTGCGTTCGCCCGGCGCGGACGGTATGCGTCCGCCCCTGCCGGCCGGCCTGAAAACGGAACTGAGGCCTTATCAGGAAGTTGGCGTCAAGTGGCTCTCGTTCCTTTCCGGGCTCGGCCTCGGCGCCTGCCTCGCCGACGACATGGGACTTGGAAAGACCATACAGATCATCACGCTCCTGTTGTTGGAACGCGAATCCCGGGAAAAAGGCTGCGGAAAAAAACCGTCCCTCGTCGTGCTGCCGGCGTCGCTGCTTGGCAACTGGCGTTCCGAACTGGAGAGGTTCGCGCCGTCCCTGTCGACCGTTTTCCTCCATCCCGCCTTCATGGACGCCAAGGCGCTGGCGGCGCTGGCGGGGAACCATGACAAGACGCTTCAAGGCGTCGACTGCGTTTTCACCTCCTACGGCATGGCGCTCCGGCACAAGTGGCTGGCCGATCCGCAGTGGCGATTCGTTATCCTGGACGAAGCGCAGGCCATCAAAAATCCGGGGACGCGGCAGACGAGGACGGTCAAGACATTCCGGGCCGACGCCCGAATCGCCCTCACCGGCACGCCGGTGGAAAACAGGCTGGCCGATCTGTGGTCCCTGTACGATTTTCTCAATCCCGGGCTTCTCGGCGGCGCGAAGGAATTTTCCCGTTTCGTCAACCGGCTTGACGCACGCGAAACCGACAAGTACGCCCCCCTTCGCACCCTTACCCGGCCGTATATCCTGCGCCGTCTCAAGACCGATCCCGCCATCGCCGCCTCGCTCCCGGATAAAACCGAAGTAAAGGCGTTTTGCGGGCTGTCCAAAAAACAAGCCGCCCTGTACGGGCAGTCCGTCCGCGAACTGGACCGCATGTTGCGGAGCGGCGAGACGATCGGCGTGAAAAGGCGGGGCCTGATACTGTCATTCCTCATGCGATTCAAGCAGATTTGCAACCACCCGGACCAATGGCTCGGCCAGCCGGGCTACGCTCCCGAAGATAGCGGCAAATTCGCGCGTCTGCGGGAAATCGCCGATGAAATCGCCTCGCGGCGGGAACGGTGCCTGGTATTCACCCAATTCCGCGAGATGACGACACCGGTCGCGGATTTCCTCGCCGGCGTTTTCGGCCGCCCCGGTTTGGTGTTGCACGGCGAAACGCCCGTGAAGGAAAGGAAAAAACTGGCGGACGCTTTCCAGTCGGACAACGGGCCGCCGTTTTTCGTGCTCTCGCTCAAGGCCGGCGGAGCGGGCCTGAACCTCACCGCCGCCTCGCATGTGGTGCATTTCGACCGTTGGTGGAATCCGGCGGTGGAAAACCAGGCCACCGATCGCGTCCATCGCATCGGCCAGAAGAGAAACGTCCTGGTACACAAATTCCTGGTGCGCGGCACAATCGAGGAGCGGATTGACGCTCTCATCGACAGCAAGAAAGAAATCGCCTCCGGGGTTTTGGAAGAAGGCGCGGTGACGGCTCTCACCGAAATGACAAATGAAGAACTACTGCGATTTGTGGCT
>JAITKH010000259.1 GCA_031278535.1 Planctomycetota bacterium
CAAATAATTAGAGAGAGGGATCAATCGATTTTTCCCAGTTTTGGTCTTACTTACAGTTATGTTTTCTTCTTTAAAACGAATATCCTCCCATTTCAGACGGGATATCTCTTCACGGCGCATTCCTGAATAAAATGCTAACGGGACAGCCGTCCAATCAGGCCATCCGCTTTTTTGCGCCATCGCTATCAATTCATCCCTTTCATTTCTAGTGCAATATACGATTCCATCGATGTTCTTCTCGGGGAGTAATTTAATCTCCGTAAATGGATTTTCAGTAATCCTTTTAGTCCGCATAGCCCACTTAAAAAACGATTACATGCAGCCAAGGCTCGATTCCGAGTGCTAACTTCTTTGCCTTCTGCAATCATCGCATCCAGGAATTCCTGGGCAACGGCCGGAGTGACAGAAAGAATATTGTCATTGGACAGTTGCGCCAACCTTCTTAAATAAAACAGCGAATGATTAGTCCATACGGGCGAACATTCAGCCGATATGGATTTTGAATACGAGTTAAGGCAATCGCTGTCATTCGCATGAACACAGTTACAATTTGTGCCATATCGATCTTTTATGTATTGTAGAACTCCAAGAGATTCAATGTAGATCGATGGGAATTCAGGTTTTTCCATCGCAAGGGCAGCAGATACAACTCGTAGATCTAAATCAATTCCTCCAGTTTTTTTTGGTCGTTGTAATCCGTAGCGATAGAATACTGTCGCCGATTCCATTTCCAGTAAATGCGCCAACGCCCTCCATGAAACCGTCTTCGTGGAACAGGATGAATACCGAGTCTTGGCATAGCCATATCCTCCTATTGGTGCGGGAAAGGGTGCGAGAAAGGATAGCGTTTGGGTTGTGAGAGTCAATAAAAAAACCGCAACCTTATAAGGAAGCGGTAGTTATATGTTGGTTACCCCGTCTGGACTCGAACCAGAAATAAGAGAACCAAAATCTCTTGTGTTGCCAATTACACCACGGGGTAGTGATCAGGCGTCGTTCAAGGCCGCGACGCCGGGAAGAACTTTCCCCTCCAGGAATTCAAGCGAAGCGCCTCCGCCGGTCGAAATATGCGTCATTTTGCCGGCCATGCCGGATTTGTTGACCGCGCTCACCGAATCGCCGCCGCCGATTATCGAGACGCACCTGGAATTGCCCGCCACAGCCTGGCAGATGACAAAAGTACCCTTTGCAAATGATGGCTTCTCGAACACTCCCATCGGACCGTTCCAGACAATGGTTTTAGCCTTGTTGATTTCGGCGGTGAAAATTTCTATCGACCTGGGACCGATGTCGAGCCCCATCATGTCGGCGGGAATGGAATCAAACACCCCGTCCGGCTCCGTCTCGTCGAACTTCCGGGCGCAGACATGATCGATCGGGAGGAGTAGCTTCATCCCCTTCGCCTTGGCCTTGGCGTAAACCGCGTGCGCCACGTCCAGCTTGTCCTCCTCCACACGGGAAACGCCCACCGGCTGGCCATCCGCCTTCATGAGGGTGTAGGCCATAGCCCCGCCAATGATGAGACTGTCCACTTTTTCCAAGAGGTTGTCGATGACCAGTACCTTGTCGGACACCTTGGCTCCGCCGAGAATGGCGAGGAAGGGACGCTTCGGATCGGACAGGGCATCTCCGAAGTATTTGACTTCCTTCTCCAGCAGGAAGCCTGCCACGCAAGTGGAAATGTATTTGGTCACGCCCTGGGTGGAAGCATGGGCGCGATGGGCGGCGCCAAAAGCGTCATTGACGTAAATCTCGCCGAAGGAGGCGAGTTCCTTCGTAAAGGCGTCAATCCTGGCCTTGGTAGCGTCGTCCTGTTTCGAATATTTGTTGAGAAGTTCCTCCTCCGGGTGGAAACGGACATTCTCAAGCATCATGACGCCGCCCGGCGTCAGGGCGTCGGCCATCCGCCGCGCCTCGGCACCCACACAATCCGGCGCCAAGACAACCGGAACGCCCAGGAATTCCGCCAGTTTTAAAGCAGCGGGCTTAAGGGAAAATTCAGGCTTCGGCTCTCCGTTGGGCCGACCGAGATGCGACATGAGAATGAGCCTGCCGCCATGATCTAGAATGTAGCGGATGGAAGACAGGGCGGCCTCAATGCGGGTTGCGTCCGAAACTTTCCCGTCCTTCAAGGGAACGTTGAAATCCACGCGCATCAGAACGCGCTTGTCCCTAACGTCAATGTCGCGAATGGTCTTTTTCGGCATTTGTCCCCTCCTCCAGCCATGAAGCGAACGATACGGCATATTGTGCGGTTTCGCCACGGTTTGTCAATATGATGTTCAAGATACCGTGAAAAGCCATATTCGTTATCCTCGTCGCGGATTGTAATTGTGAAACGATTCCCCGGAACGAAATCACAATTTCAGCTGCGGGCAGGATAAATGATCCTGGCAATGGAATCGTTTGTGCGGGCATTCCTTTTCCACTCTGGGCGGATGGACGGAAGGAAAACGGCATGATCGCCGTTTGATTGGGGTTGACAATGTCCGGGCAATCCTTTACGATAGCGGTTGACGCCGCGCGACGGCGATAGCGTCAGAAGAAAGGATAGCAGATGTCCCGGGTTCGCCGCGGCCACGGAATGTTCGCGTTTATTGCGTTTGTTGTCGTCATTTCTTCCCTTTGCGGAGCCGGGGAGGAAATCGTTTCCTCCATGCGCAATGTCAATGCCATCGCCGATGCCGGCGGTTTCAGCATTGCCCCGGCGTATCAATCCGGCGGCGAAACGCCAGCCGGAGATTACGCTCCGGTGCAGATTTTTGAAATTGTTCGTCCCGCCGGACGCGCGGTTGCCATAGGACGGCTGTTCACCTCGGGACGCGAGATCCGGGTTGAAGCGGCGAAGCGGCGGTTTGATCCCGGCGAACAGGCGCTCCTGACGCTTCGGAACATAGAACCGACGCCGCCGACCGGGCAGGTGTTCACTATATATGTCCAGGTGGTCATGCCCCTCCGCGTCACCCTCAAATATGATGTCTTTGTTCAGTCGCACCTGTCGGAGCCGCCAGTCGTTCCCGATGTGCCGCTTTTCGGCGGGGCGCCGCCCGAGATCATTGATCTCACCAATCCCCAACCACCGCCGGCGGAGACGAATCCCGTCCGGATGGACGAGGTCAAAGCCGAGATGGACAGGCTTTTTGATGACAATTCAAAGGCAGCCAATTCCGAACCGGGAACGACCACGTCCGAGGCGGATGATATTATCCTATCTGTTCGGAAAGAGTTGGAACAAGGAGTCGCTGCCGTCGAAGAGGCGGTGAACAGGGCCTTCACCTCTCCAGAGCCGTCTCGCCTTGAAAAGAACCAGGTCGAGGAAATGCCGCCGGCGGAAGGGAAGGAAGCGGAATCCGTTGTCGAGCCAATGGTTTCCGGAACAAGCGAGTCCGCGACCCTGGCGGCGGACTCGATCCCTTCGGCGGCGAATGCGGGAATTCGAAGCGATCCTCCGCTCCCGTTCGTTTCGCTTATCACCATTGGCGTCTCCGATTTGGGACGTTTGGCCGATTTTTATGAAAAACTGGGGTGGTGGCGCATTTCCCGCAATTCCGCGGATCAGGCTGTCTTTTTCCAGTTGAACGGTCAGATTCTGGTGTTGTATTCGCTTACCGATCTGCTTCGGGAACAAAACATGGCGGCTGCCAAGCCGTCGCCGGGAAGCGTCACCCTGGCTCTGCACGTCACCGACAAGGCTGCGGTGGAGGAGAATTACCGCCGTTTTCTCGACGCCGGCGCCTCTTCACTCCGCGAGCCGACCGAGATGCCGTCTGGAGCAGTGACTTGTTATGTGGCCGATCCGGACGGCAATCCCTGGGAAGTCTCCTGGGTGCCACGTTTCCGGATAGACGCCGGCGGCGGATTGTGGCTGCCATGAGCGTAGCTGAAAACGTTTCCGTATCGATCCATCCGCTTCTGGCGGAACTCACTCACTGTCAGCGCGAAGCAGTGTCTCATCTTGACGGTCCCATGTTGGTGATTGCCGGCGCCGGTTCCGGCAAGACGAGAGTGGTGACGCGCCGCATCGCCTATCTCGTCGATCGCGGCATTCCCGCTTGGCGCATCCTCGCCCTTACCTTCACCAACAAGGCTGCGCGGGAAATGCGGGAACGGGTGGCGGCCCTGGTGGGCACGACTCCGTCCTGGATGGGAACCTTCCACTCCGTCTGCGCCCGTCTCCTGCGCCGGGATATCGGTATCCTCAACGATGGCCGAGACGAACGCTTTTCCATCCTGGATCACGGGGATCAGGAGGGCATGGTCAAGACGATCCTGAAAGAGCTTCATTGCGCCGGAGAAGAGAACCGTCCCTCCGCCATCCTTGCCCGGATCAGCCGGGCCAAGGCCAACCTTGTTTTGCCCGGCGACTACCAGCCCGACTCCTGGCGCGACGAGATCGTCGGACAGGTATATGCCGAATACGAGGCGCGGCTTCGGGAGATGAACTCCGTCGATTTTGACGATCTTCTTGTTCTTGCCGTCAGGCTGCTCGACCAGTCTCCCGAGACACTAGAAAAATACCGGACGCGTTTCTCGTATCTCCTGGTTGACGAATACCAAGACACCAATCGCGTCCAATACCGGTTGCTCCGGACCCTGGCCGGACCGGCGGCCAATCTCCACGCAACCGGCGATCCCGACCAGTCCATTTATTCATGGCGGGGAGCCGACTACCGCAACATCATGGATTTCCAACATGACTTTCCCGGCGCCAGGGTTGTGAGACTGGAGGAGAATTACCGTTCCGGCCGCTTTATCCTGGCTGCGGCCAACAACCTGATTCGGCATAATCGCGAACGATTGGACAAGGAACTCTTCACTTCCAGCCCCGGTGGCGAAAAGGTGAAATTAACCCGCCTCCAATCCGATCGGCTGGAAGCGGCCTGGATTGGCGAGAACGCGGCCAAGCTTATGGCCGGCGGGGCCAAGCCGGGAGAGATTGCCGTCTTCTACCGCACCAACGTCCAGTCGCGCCCGATCGAGGAGTTTTTTGTCAACCGGAACATCCCCTATCAATTGGTGGGCGGCATACGTTTTTATGAACGCCGGGAGGTAAAGGATCTGCTGGCGCACTTGCGGCTGCGGGTAAATCCTCGCGATTTTGCCAGTCTTCGCCGGGTTGCCGTTTCCCGGCCAGGCATCGGCGAAAAGACGGTCAAGGCTGTGGCAACGGCAGCGAAAGAGGCCGGAAGCCCCGTATTTTCGTTCCTGGCCGATCCGAACTTTCCCAGGCGTTTCGGCAAGGGAGGAAAGGTTGTGACTTTCGCGGCCTGGTGCGCCAAACTCGCCGCCATTGATATCGGCCAAGCCGATACGGCGGTGCGGAAAATTCTTGCCCTTTCCGGCCTGGAGGAGGCGATACTTGCCGCAGCCGACAAGGACGACCTGGCTGACGAAAGGATTGAAAACCTTTACAGCATGGCTTCCAGAGCGGAGGAATTCGTTCGGCAACGTACTGGCGGGAGCGAAAAGCCGGACGAGGAAGAGGCAGCCCCTCCCCCGCCAATCGATCTGGAGGCTTTCCTGGAAGATGTGGCCCTGGTGGCCGACGTCGATGGAATGGCAGAAGGGACTTCACGGGTGACACTTATGACCCTCCATAGCGCCAAGGGACTCGAATTCGACGATGTTTTCGTCGCCGGCCTGGAAGAAGGCGTCCTGCCGCACCGGAACGCCGAAACCGATACGGCTGTCGAAGAGGAGCGGCGCTTGTTTTATGTCGGGTTGACCCGGGCGCGCCAACGCGTCTGGATCAGCCATGCTGCCTGCCGTTCCCTCTATGGTTCGATCGAACTCCAGACGCCCAGCCGTTTTCTTTCCGAATTGCCCCAGGATGCCGTCAGCGGCGACGATTTTGGCTGCAGCCTGTCGATGTCGTCCGGTTCGGGATTTGTTCCCGGCATGGCAAGAGGCGAGGGATATGATTTCCCCGATCTGGGAGATGATTTCGATCCCGTTCCCGACTGTCAGGGTGGTTCGGACGCATTCTTTTCCGATGGGCGAAACACTGGCGGGAAAAGACGCTCGACGATGGCAAAACCGGAAACCGATGATCGGATCAGACAAATTCTGAACGAAACGAAAAGTACGATGTCCAAAGCCGCTTTCCGGGCGGGTGACTTGGTGCGGCATCCCACTTTTGGGTCGGGAAAGGTTTTGGTGGTGGACCGGAAAAAGATAAGGGTACAGTTCTTTGCTTCGGGAACCCGCCTTTTTTTGGCCGACACGACCAGGCTGACCCGGGAGTAAATCTCTGGAAGCGTTCGCGGATCAAAAAGCCTGATAATGCGTTGCTCCGGTTTAGCTAACTTTTCTCAAATGCGCGACTGAATTTGTGGGCCAATCATTTTC
>JAITKH010000318.1 GCA_031278535.1 Planctomycetota bacterium
TACTCGCACTCGTTCCCGCCGGCGAAGCCGGGAATGAGCCGGTGTTTTTGCTTCGCCTGGCCTTTCCCCGCGAAAATTTCGGCGGCAGCCTCGCCATGCTCATGACCGCCCTGGTTGGAAACGATGTGTCGACGGCGCTTCGTACGCGGCTTGTCGACTTGGAACTGTCCGGCGCGGCGGCGGAGGCGTTTCCGGGGCCGAAGACGGGAATCGGGGAGCTTCGCGCCCTCGCCGGAGTCAAGGACCGGCCGCTTGTTCTCAACATGATCAAGCCCTGTTCCGGATTTACGCCCGAAGAGGGGGCGAAGCTTTTCCTCGAAACCGCGATGGGCGGCGTTGACTTGATCAAGGACGACGAGCTTCTTGGATCGCCCGCATACAATCCGGTGGCGAAGCGCACGGCTCTCTACTTGAAGGCGGCCAGGCAGGCGCGGGAAATTTCCGGACGGCTCGCCACGTATTTCCCGAACATCTCCGGCCCGCCGAAACAGATGCGCGACAACGCCCGCGCGGTCGCCGACGCCGGGGGAAAGGCTTGCCTGGTCAATTTCGTATTCGCCGGGCTTGACGCGCTGGCGGAGTTGGCGGATGAGTTCGGCGACAGGCTGTTCATCATGGCCCATTACGCCGGGGTCGGGGCCATGGGCTGGGAGCGCGGCGGCATCGCGAACAGCGTGTTCATCGGCACCCTGCCGCGCCTGGCCGGGGCTCACGCCGTCATGACCATGTTCCCCAATCGATCGGATGCCGCCGCCATGCATGATTTTTACCGCACCGTTCAGGCGCAGCGCCTGCCCATGCGCTCCACCCGCCCCATCCTGACCGCTGTCGGAGGCGGCGTGACGCCGGTCAACCAGGTCAAGTTGCAGGAAGAGCTCGGTCCCGACCTCATCATTGGAATCGGCGGCGCCATCCAGGGACATCCCCTGGGCACGACAGTGGGCGCCCGGACCGCAATGGCGGCTGTCGAGGCGACGGCCAAGGGAATTCCGCTCGAGGAAGCGGCCGTTGGGAACGAAGGATTGCATGTCGCCCTGGAAACCTGGGCGTGAAGCTTCGCCTTTGAAAGAGGAGACGCATGGCCCGCCCTGACAAGCTGTACATCGGCACCAACACGAAAATGTATAAAACCATCGCCCAGACGGCGGATTTCCTGGACAAGCTCGGGAGGCATGCCGCCGACATCCCGCGGGACAAAATGGAATTGTTCGTCATCCCGTCGTTCACGGCGCTGGAAACGGCGGCCAAATATGCCGCCCCGGCCCATATCGTTCTCGGAGCCCAGAATATGGGATGGGAGGACGAAGGGCAGTTCACCGGCGAGATATCGCCCCTGATGCTGAAAGAGATTGGGGTGCGCGTGGTGGAGATCGGCCATTCCGAACGCCGCCATGTGCTAGGCGAGACGGACGAACAGGAGAACCGCAAGGTACTCTGCGCTTTCCGCCACGGTTTTGTTCCGCTCCTGTGCATCGGTGAAACCGGAACGGAGAAAGACGCCGGAATTTCCGATGAAATCCTTCGGATTCAATTGAAGCGCGGATTGCACGGCGTTACGCCGATCCAGGCAAAAGAACTGTGGATAGCCTACGAGCCGGTATGGGCCATCGGCGTGTCCGGAATTCCGGCATCGAAGGAATATGCGGAGGAAAAGCACCAGGTCATCCGCCGCACTCTCGTCGAACTGTTCGGCGGGGAAAGCGGCGGCGCGATACCGATTCTTTACGGAGGCAGCGTCAACAATGAAAACGCTTCCAGCCTCATTGCCATGCCGGCGGTGGACGGACTGTTTATCGGCCGCTGCGCCTGGGACGCGGACAACTTGAACAGGATAATCCGCGACGTGATGCCGATATGGGGAAACAAGCGCTGATGGCAATCGTGTCCAGAGCGGGACAAGCCGGAAATGGCGTCGCGGGGCGCGACGGGACACTGGTTGGCTGGCTTGAAGAAGAAAAGAAGGAACGAACGATGCCGGATTTGTTGAAATTGCGGGAGGATTTGGTGCTCGCGGCGAAACGCGCCTATCGCCGGGGGATTCAGACCGGGAGCGGCGGCAATGTCAGCGCCAGGATTCCCGGCGAGAATGTAATGCTGGTCAAGGCCAGCGGCAGCTCGTTCGAAGACAGCACCACCGACGGTTTCGTTGTCACCGATTTTGACGGTAACTTGATTGAAGGCAATGGCAAGCCGACCCGCGAAGCATTGCTGCATGGCTATCTCTATCGCGTCTGTCCCTGGATGGGAGCGGTGTTCATGTTCACGCTCCCTACGCCATCGCCTGGTCCTCAACCCGCAAGGCATTGCCGTTGACAACATGGCAGGCGAAACTGAAGCTCCCGGGAAAGGAAATACCCACCCTAGACATTCCGTCTCCAATGGTCCGGGAGGAGGATTTTCCGCTGGTCAAAGCCATTTTCGACGCCACTCCTGGTTTGCAGGCGTTCCTGCTGGTCGATCATGGCGTCGTAGCCGGCGCGGCGGATCCCATCCATGCCGAGCACACCGCGGAACTCGTCGAGGAAACCGCGCAGGTGGCCTGCCTGAAGGCTGCCGTCGCGAAGTTGCCGATATGATCGCGCACGGGGAAGCAAGGAGGCGGCCCGGAACCGCGGCCGGAAAGATTGGGACGATGACGCCGGTGAAAATCCAGGCGCAAAGGGTCCCCGATCTGGTCATGGAACAATTAATGGCCTGGATCATGGACGGGCGGCTGCATATGGGGCAGAAGCTTGTCGCCGAGGAATTGGCGCAAGCGTTTGGAGTCAGTCGCATGCCGATCCGGGAGGCTCTCAAAAATCTTGAAAAGCTGGGTATTGTCGAGTCGATCCCCTATGTCGGCGCGCGGCTTGTCACCCTGTCCAAGACGGACATCAAGCAGATCTACATGATGCGAAAGGCCCTTGAGCCCGTTCTTGGCCATCATGCCTGCCTGAATGCGGCCGAAGAGGATATTGCCGAGATTGCATGCAACCAGGATGAATTCGAGTCGGTGATGCGCAACGGCAAGCCGACCGCGCAGGAAGTGTTTGTTCAGAACCGCAAATTTCATTTCTCTATTTATCGCGCCTCGAAAATGAACAAGATTCTCGAGACCGTGTCCATGCTTTGGGACAACCTCGCCTTTTGCAAGTTGATATATGGCCAGACCTACGTTGCCAGCGACGAAGCGGCGGAGGACATGATGCGCGTGCATCGCGGCTATGTTGAAGCCCTAGTTGCCCGCGACGCGGGCCTGATGTTTGAACTCATGCGCACAAGCCTCGGCAAAAGCGAGGTGGAGGTGCCCGAAAAATTGGCCGAGTACATTGAGGGATGATGACAGGGGACTTTTCAGGGAAATCGCTCTTGAGCAATCCAGCGGGGGTTCGAATCCCTCTCTCTCCATCATTCATTACTTCATTGTTATCAATGAGTTCTTGATATGTTGGCGTTGCCTTGTTGATAGAGTTTTCGGAATTTTTTCGAATTTCATT
>JAITKH010000349.1 GCA_031278535.1 Planctomycetota bacterium
CGCCGACACCAGGCCGGCCGAGGTGAGGATGGGGTAGCCGGCCTTGTTCATCATGGGAATGAGGATGGCGGCGATGGCGGCGGTGTCGGCCACGGCCGATCCGGACAGGCTGGCCATGATGACGGTGGCGACGATGGCGACATAGCCAAGGCCGCCCCGCACATGCCCGAACAGTTTGAGTGGCAGATCGACGATTCGCTGGGACAGCCCCCCCGCGTTCATCACCTCGCCGGCAAGGATGAAAAAGGGTATTGCCATGAGCGAAAAATTGGAACCGCCGGCCACCAGGCGCTGGGCGATGATCTGGGGGTCGAACTCGTCCATGTGGAACATCAGGGCGACGGAACAGGCGAGGAGGGAGAAGGCTATCGGCATGCCGATGACGATAAAAACGACAAGGGCCACGAGGAACAGGACAAGGGTGGACATCATGGGATCAGCCCTCCGCTTTTTCGACAGACGGGTGCGCGAGGGAGAGCAGCCTGCTCATCAGGCGGACCAGAAGAATAAGACCGATGAGGACGCCGGCGGCGAAACAGGAGACATACACCCATGATTCGGGCAGTTGGCTGACCGGCAGAATGTTGTTGACGTTGAGGACGGTCTGATCCAAACCGCCGACCACGATCAGCCAGCAACAGTAGATCATGACGATGTCGGAGACGATTTCCACCCAGGCGCGGGGCAGGGCCGGAACCTTCCGGAGGAACAGGTCCACTCGCACATGACTGTTGATGCCGGCGGCAAGAATGGCGCCGGCGAAAAGCAGCCACACCATGAAATAGCGCCCCAACTCTTCGGTGACGGTGATGCTGGAATTGAATACGTAGCGAAGAACCACGTTCACAAAAACCATGACAGTGAGCGTGAGAAGGATCAGTGCGCTGAACGCCTCCAGTGCCTTTGTGCAAATCTTGATGACGATCTTCATCGAAAGCCTTTGTCTCAAGGTTCATGTGATCGGGCTCCCGACGCCCGATCTGGGCGGTTATTTGGTAATCCCCGGAAGGAACATGACCAGGGGAGGAACGAAACTGACGATCAGCAGACAGGCGATCATAATCGCGATAAACGGGATAATCCCCCTGGTAACCGCCTCCAGCGGCACGTTCCCCAATCGCGTCGCCACGAAAAGATTGATGCCAAGCGGGGGGGTCACGAAACCTATGGCCAGATTGACTACCATGATCAGCCCAAAATGCACTGGAGCGAGTCCGATCTTTTCCGCCACTGGCAGAAGAATGGGAGAGAGGACGATGATGGCCGGGGTGGTGTCCATGAAACACCCCACTATCAACAGAAGAAGGTTGATGAGCAGGATGATGAATACCCGGCTGTCGGTCATCTCGATGATGCCTTGGGTGATCATGGCCGGAATCTGCTCAACCGTCAGGATTTTTGTAAAAGCGGTGGCGCAGCCGAGAATTACCATGGTGGTGCCGGTGGTTGAGCAGGCCGAGGCGATGGGGGCGACTACCGTCCGGAGGGTAAGTTCCCGGTGGATGACGACGCCGCAAATGAACGCATACACCACCGCCACCGCCGCCGCCTCGGTGGGGGTGAAGATGCCGGCGTAAATGCCGCCAAGGATGATCAGCGGGTTGATGAGCGCCCACTTGGCCTCCCAGCCCACGGATCTGGCCCTTTCCCAGGTAAAGGGGATGTCGTCCCCTTTCCATCCCTTCTTGCTGCAATAGAAATAGCACCAGGCGATCATTGAAAAGCCGATGACGACACCGGGAATGAAACCGCCGAGAAACATGTCGCTTATGGAGGTGGAGGTGGAGACGCCGAAAATGACCATGGGGATGCTGGGAGGAATGATGACCCCGATGCAACCGGCCGAGGCAATCAGCGCCAGGGTGAAGGACTTGCTGTAGCCCCTGGCAAGCATGGAGGGCACCACCATGCTTCCCACTGCCGCCACCGTGGCCGGCCCGGATCCGGAAACGGCGGCGAAAAACATGCAGACAACCACCGTAACGATGGCGATTCCGCCGGTCAGTCGCCCAAAAAACACGTTGCAGAAGTCGAGAATGCGTTTCGAGACGCCGCCGGCTCCCATGAGTTCGCCGGCAAGGATGAAGAGGGGAATCGCCATGATGGGGAACGAGTCGCAGCCGGCCACAAGCGATTGGGTGATGTAGCCGGGGGAAAGCGACTCCCCGGCCAGGATGGCGGTGAGGGACGACACCCCTAGGGCAATGCCTATCGGGACGTTCAGGATCAGGAAGACGAAAAGGGAAGCGAAGAGCGTAATGCTGACCATTTATCCTTCCCCTTCCTGGGAACCCCGGCGCAGGCGCCCGATGCGGAAACGGATGGTTTGGATCTCCCGCAGGGCGGTCAAACCGAAGCCGACCATGGGCGCGGCATAGACAATCCACATGGGAATGCCGATGGCCGGGGAAGTTTGCCCCAGGCGCAGTTGCCGGCGGACAATCCCATATCCGGAACCGCAAATGAACAGCGAGAAGCCGAGGAAAATGACGTCACCGGCGATGACCACATAGGGAGCGATCTTTTTCGGAAAGAGAGCAAGGGCGGCTTCGATCTTGATGTGCTTCATGATGCTCGCGCCATAGCTGATGCCGAGGTATATGAGCCAGATGAAGATATAGCGGGCCAATTCTTCCGACCAGGAAAGGGACGCCTTCATCACATAGCGCATGAACACCTGGACGGCCAGGAGCGACGACATGACCGACAGGAGAATAACGCAAATCGTGATTTCAAACTTCTCGTTCAGGAATTTGAGAATCTTCATGGCTGATAATCCAGCGCCCCTCCGTCTCCCCGGGCCACCCCTGGCGGGATGGCCCGAAACGCCGCCTATTTCTTCAGGATATCGTCAATGTAGGAGGGGTGCTCCATTTTTTTCTTCACGAGATCGAAAATCTTGGCGTCCTTGATCGCGTTTTGCCAAACTTGCTTGTCGGCTTCGGAGAGCATGGTGACCACGCCGGTTTTCTCCACCTTGACCAAGGTTTCTTTTTCCAGTTCCTGCGAGCGGTTCCGCTGGAATTTCGTCGATTCGGCCGCGGCCTTTTCGATGGCGGCCTTTTGGGAGGCGGAAAGCGATTCGTACTTGTCGTTGTTCATGACCAAAATATAGGGAGTGTATACATGCTGGGTCATGGAAAGGTATTTCTGCACCTCGTAAAATTTGTTGCTGTCGATGATGCCGAGCGGATTCTCCTCGCCGTCGACCGTCCCCTGCTGGAGAGCGGTGAAGAGTTCGGTGAAGGCCATGGGCGTCGGATTGGCGCCAAGGGCTCTCCAGGCGGCAAGGTGAACCTCGTTCTCCATCGTACGGATTTTCATGCCCTTGACGTCGGGGGGCAGCTTCACCGCCACCTTGTTGTTGGTGAAATTGCGGAAACCGTTTTCCCAGAATGCCAAGCCTTTCAGGCCCTTTCCGGCCATGTTGCCGAGAATTGCCTTTCCCACCGGCCCGTCCATCCCGGCATAGGCTTCTTCAGTGGTGAGGAAGAGGTAGGGGGAATCGAAAATATACAGATCGGCCCATATGGTGGCCATAGGGCTGGTTGAACTGACTGCAATGTCGATGTCGCCAAAGATCGTACCCTCGATCACCACCCGGTCGTCGCCCAACTGGTTCTTGTCGAAGAGGTTGATCTTGAGGCTGCCGCCGCTTTCCCTTTCCGCGACCTCCTTGAAAACGACGCCGCCGTCGATGGCCGACTGCGAAGTGACATTGGAAAATTTGAGCGTCACCTCTCCTCCGAAGGCTGAGAAGGCCAACGCCGCCAGAACCATAGCCAATACTGTTTTCACGACAATCTCCTTTTCAATAAATGAAATTCCGATTCGGCATCCGTCAATTCCCGAAATTCAGGGTGACCTTGCGCACCTGATCCGGATGATTGAGGACGAGATCGACCGCCTCGGTCGCCTTTTCCAGAGGATAGGTGTGCGATCGGAGAAGATCGGGCGCGTACACGCCGCGTTCGAAGCCGTCGATGGCCTCGGCGAAGCGGTAGTTGTTGAGCCGGGAACCGATGACGTCCAATTCCTTCTTGGTTACGGCTACGGCAGGGACCTGGGAGACCGCCGCTCCCAATCCCATAATCACCGCCCGGCCGCCGGCCGAGGCGAGGTCCAGGGCCAGGGGGAACGAGTCGACCGTGCAGGCTGCGTCCACCACCACCGGCATTCCTTCGCCGCCGGTGAAATCGACAACGGCCTTGCGGATGTCGCCGGTCTTGGGGTTGACGACCGCCGCGGCTCCCATTTTTTCCGCAACGTCGAGGCGGACATCAATGATGTCGGCGGCAAGCACCACGGCGCCCCTGGCCTTGGCGTCCTGGATGATGCAGAGGCCGGCCGGGCCGCATCCCATCACGAGGACGCGGTCGCCCTTGGCCACACGGCCGCGGGTGTTGACCTGGACGCCGATAGAGTAGGGTTCGACAAGGCAGGCTAGATCGGGGGATATCTTTTCCGGGTTGATCTTTACGGCCCTGTCGATCGGAACGGCCACGAATTCGGCAAAGCCCCCCGGCATATGCACCCCGATGCATTTGACGCTGGAGCAGACGTTTTGCCTTCCGTGGGTACAGGCGTAACAATGGCCGCAGGATCGGACGGGATCCACCGCCACCAGGTCGCCCTCCTTGAGCGTGGTCACTTCCGAACCGATTTCGGTCACGACGCCGGCGAATTCGTGCCCGATGACGATGGGGTAGGTGGCAACGGAGTTGGTCCCTTTAAAAATGCCGATGTCGGATCCGCAGATGCTGCCGCTCACCACCTTGATTATCACTTCCCGGGAATTGGCGAGCTTGGGTTTTTCCACATCCACCAGGGCGATGCTCCCCGGCTTGTCGATGCGCACGGCTTTCATTCCTGATCCCTCCTGTCCTTCCAAAAGTTCAAAGCATACCCCTGCCCACATGTAGGTGGCGCCCGTATCCATTCAGGACGCCGGAAAAGGCGGCGTCAATCCGCCTTGCCACCGCTCCCGTCCCGGACATAACGACCCCGGCCTGGCAGGAACCCGGTTCGGCCGTCGGGGATGACGGAACCGGAAACAAGCGCAAAACCATTTGCTCTTCCCTGGAGCAAACGTTTGCATGGCAAATCCTGCCCGTCAATACGGCGCATTCGATTCGGAACGCACATTCCGCCGTGCGGTAAGGGCGAATGTTCGCCCGATTGGATTCCGCAACCGCGAAACAAATCGACCCTCGCTTGTTTCAGCAGCTTGAATGCCGGCCGCGATTTTGCGAAACTTTTTTCGAACCAACGGAGAATCGACGTTCAGGAAGCGCCGATGCAAGACAACGAGGGCAAGATTGCGAACGAGACTTGTATATAACGGAAAATGAAACCAAGTCAAGGGAGTTTTTTGCGGCGTCCCGGATAATTCGGGGCCTACGCATGAAATTCCCCAATAAAACCGCCCAGTCTGGGGAAAATACCAACGAAAAATCGGCCAAAAACCAGGTGCTTCTACAATGTCCCCTACATAATGGGGTTATTTCGTGGTCGCCGCTGCACGTCACTTTCACGCACGCAATGTCCCCTACATAATGGGGTTATTTTCATGTCTTCCACAATTTTCCTTTAATTTTGCCTGCTATTCGTACTCCATTCATCCCCGCCTAGCGAGCGTATGGTTTTCCCGTTTTTTTATCGCCTCCAGCCGCGCTTCCGAAACGGCGGCGTCCAGCTCTTCGGCGCCGGGGAAGACGCGATTCCCCAGGTATTTCTGGCGCATCTTCCGCCATGGCTGTTCGGCGGGATTCAGCTCCGGCGACTTCGCGGGCAATGCCTGCGGCGTTACATTGGCCGGATACGCTAATGTGCCCCGTCAAGCATCGGCAGGGGCATTGGACAGCACGCTTTCGATACCGGCCAACTTCGACCAGCGCGGCAAGACGACGGCCCGTCGGCAGTATATTGGCGCTGTCTGAACAGGGCGCGAAGCATTAATCAAAAACGCCAATCCAGCGTCACTCAAACCTGATCAGCACCTTCAGCATTTTGCCCGCCCTTTCAGAAAAATCGCGGAACGCGGCGGCGGCATCCGAAAAAGCATACGTATTGGTGACCATGTCGTTTGCCGGGAGGCGGGAAGCGAGCAAGGCGTCAATCACTTCGGCAAAATCCTGTTTCACGGCATTTCTGGAACCGAAAATGGCCAGTTCTTTCTTTTGTATCCCGGTGAAATTGAAGTCAGGGACGTTTTTCTTGGAAATGCCTATCACTACCACGCGTCCGGCCGAAGCGGCCGATTCGATGGCATCCACGAACGTCGACGGCAGACCCACAGCCTCCACCGTCACCGCGAAGCCGTCGCCGGAAGTGGCTTCCGCCGTCCATTCTCGAAGCGCATCGGGAGACGAATTGGCGAAGGTCCCGGCCGCGCCGAGTTTTTCCGCGTGTTCGAGCTTCCCCGGGGCGACGTCGGTCACATAGACTTCTCCCCCGAAATGCCTGGCCGCGAGCATGGCGAAAATGCCGATGGTGCCTGCTCCGACAACCAAAACCTTCTCGCCTTGGGCGATTCCGGCCCGCTTCACGCCATGGTAGCTGATGCAGAAGGGTTCCACCAGCGCCGTTTCGCGCACGCCCAAACCGCGGGAGGAATAGACGCGCTCAACCGGGATGGCGAAATACTTCACGAATCCGCCGTCCCGCTGCGCACCCAGCGTCTGGTTGCCTACGCAACAGTTGGGTCGTCCGTTCCGGCAGGGGTAACATTTGTCGCAGTTGAAGTAGGGGTTGACGGTGGCGAGCAGGCCTTTTTCCACGCCCAAATCGTTTTTCGGCGCCTCCACCACCTCGACCGCCAATTCGTGTCCGGGGACGCGAGGATACGAGGCATAGGCGAAGGTGCCCCGGTACGTCCCAAGATCGGAACCGCAGATGCCGCCATACAAGACTTTCACCACCGCCTCCCCGGGAGCGGGCGTGGGGTCCGGTGCGTCCCTGATTATCACCTTGCCGGGCTCGGGAATGATGATCTGCTGATTCATGTCCGTCCTTTCTGGAAAACGAAACCAGGCATCCCGTTCCGGCGGCGCCAGCCTCGGGAGCGCATTCTATCCCCTCTTTCCTTTCGCGCAATTCCGCCGGGGCGTCCGATTCCCTCGTCCCGGCCGCAGGAGCCGGCTGAAAACAGGCGGCGCGGGGGCGCGAATGATCAGGCTGCGCCTGGAATCCGGATGGACAAGCCGCAACTCGGCGGCATGGAGGGCGAGGCGCGGCGCCTTCGAACCGCCATAGCGGCGATCGCCCGTGATCGGGCAGCCGATATGGGCGAGATGCACCCGTATCTGGTGTTTGCGGCCGGTGTCCAGGCTAACCTCGAGAAGCGAGCGGCCGCCCGAGCTTTTCAGCAATCGGTAACGAGTCCGCGCCTTTTCGCCGCCTCCCTCTCCCGCCATGTGGACGAACAGGCATTTGTCCTCCCGAAGGGGAATCTCGACGCTCCCTTCCGTCGCCGGAGGAACGCCGTCTGTCACCGCCAGATACTTTTTTTCAAAATTCCGCCAGTCGGCGACCAGCCGACGCCGGACGTCCAGGCTGCGCGCGAAAAGGAGGATGCCCGAAGCGTCGCGATCCAGCCGGTGGGCGGCATGAAGTTCGCGCAAATCATCGCGTTTCAGACCACCCAGCCAATCGCGCATCAATCTGACGGCGGTACGTTCCCGTTCGCGTTCCGACGCCACCGACAACAGTCCGGATGGCTTGTTTACAGCGATAAGGGCAGAATCGGCGTATAGCAATTCCAGTGGAGGCTCTCCCAATCCAGCTGGGAAAATCCCGGCTGGGTTGTCGGGACGGGAAAGGATTTCGACCACTTGGCCGGGCGCCAGTCGGATGTCGTCGCGGCGAACCGCCTTTCCATCCAGAAGGATCAGCCCCTGGCGGAGACGCCGACGCACGGTACCCGCCTTCCATCCGGGCAGGCCGAAGCGAAGGAAAGAACGCAAGGCCATTCCCTTCTCCACCGTAAGAGAAGGGGTCATTTGTCCAGTCCCAATTTCTTCATCTTGTAGCGGAAGCTGCGCAAGGTGATGCCGAGCATTTCCGCCGCCCGGCTGGAATTGTTGCCGCATTCGAGCAGCGCCTGTCGAATATAGTCGCCTTCGATTTCAGCCATTTTCTCCTCAAGATCAAATCCGGATCCGGACAGGGCGATGTCGGCGATATTGACGGCCGGTTCCCTCCGCAGCGCCTGATCGGCGGCATTCGCAACGGCATTCCTGGTTGGCTGGATCGGGGCCCAGGCGGGAAAAACGTCGCGGATATCCGCTTTGGAGTCGTCGGCGAGGGAGACCGCCCGTTGCACGGCGTTTTGCAGCTCGCGGACATTGCCTGGCCAGTCATGGGCGAGAATGGCGGCCATGGCTTCGTCGGTGAATCCGTCGATCCGCTTCTTGAAACGGCTGGCATAGAGGGAAAGGAAGTGTCCGGCCAGGAGAGGGATGTCGTCACGCCGATCCCTGAGCGAGGGGACATTGACGGAAATGACGTTCAAGCGATAGAAAAGATCCGCGCGAAAGGCGCCGGCGTCCGCCATTTCCCTCAAATCCCGATTGGTTGCGGCGATAAACCTGACGTCCACCTTGCGCGGCGTCTCGTCTCCGACTGGAAGGAATGTGCGGGTTTCCAGAACGCGGAGCAGCCGCACCTGGGTGGCGAGGGAAGTTTCCCCCACCTCATCCAGGAAGAAAGTCCCTCCGTCGGCGAGTTGAAGCAGCCCATTTTTGTCGGACACGGCGCCGGTGAAAGCTCCCTTGACATGGCCGAACAGTTCGCTCTCAAGCAGCGTCTCGGAAAAGCCTCCGCAATTGACGGCGATAAAGGAGCGGCCGTTGCGCTGCGACTGGGCATGGATATTGGCCGCGACCAGTTCCTTCCCGGATCCGCTTTCGCCCTGGATCAGGACGGTGCTGTCGGTCTTGGCCACCCGCTGGATGATATTCTGGATTTCCTTCATCCCGGAGCTGGCGCCGATCATCCATGTCATGTTCCCTTCGCCTTCTCCGCCGGTTCCGGAAAAGGCGAGGGCGCGCTTGGCCAGTTGTCGGAGATCATTATTGTCGAACGGCTTCTTGATGTAATCGTAGGCGCCGAGCCGCATGGCCTCCATTGCAATGTTCCAGGTGGAGAAGGCGGTCATTACCACCACGGGGACGGTGGCGTTGGCCGTCGTCAGGCGGCGAAGCAGTTCCAGCCCGTCCATGCCGGGCATCCGAATGTCGTGAATGACCAAATCGTAATGATGGGCGGCGAACATTTCCAGCGCCGTCTCCCCGCAATCAGCTGTGTCCACCTGATGGCTGTCGCGGGAAAGGGCGATGGGGACCACAGTTCTGAGGCTTGCGTCATCGTCCACGAAAAGGATTCTTGCCGTCTTGTTGTCCATGTGTCCGCAACTCCGCGGTGCCGCAGTCAATATTTCCTGGCAATAATGGCGCCCTTTCCTCCCATCGCCTGCACTGCGGCATAGTGGTCCGAAAAGGCTAAATCTGTTGATGGCGAAGTCCGTTTGCCTTGAAATCGACCTCCCCTGCCTCCGGGGGAATTCACTTTCCCGGAGGCGCAAATCGGATAAGCCGGGGACCCTCCCTGCAAGGTCTCAATCAAAGATTGAGACCTTGCGGAACACTAGGCGGGGCACTGGCCACTTCGTTCAGTCCGCCGGTGTCAACCAGCAGGCGCTTGACAATGCAGGCGGTGGCGCCGACATAGGTGTGCCGCGACTGAAAATCGCTGTGGAAGAACATGTCGTCCACAATGGTCTCGTTGATGGAAAAGATTTTCTCCTTGAAGTATTCCAGCAAGCGTTTGTTGGCGAACAGTTCGCCGAAGAGGATGATCCTGTCGGGAGCGAGAACCTGCACCGCGTTATTGACCACGACGGCGAGGCGGAAGGAAATGTCTTTCAGGTACTCCTCCAGCGGCGGGAAAGCAACCCCCAGGTACTTGCCGAGATTTTCGGCGCAGGGCGGACCGGCCACGTCGCGCACCGCGCGAAGAGGCCTGGCCTTGGCCAGTCCGGAAAGCCGCCCGATTTCGGCGACTATGGCGTCGGTCGAAAGCCTGGTCTCGAGGCAGCCGATTTTGCCGCAACGGCATCTTTCCCCAATCCCGTCGACGAAGTTATGCCCTAGCTCAGCGGTTTGGAAGTTGTGGCCCTTGAACACCTTCCCGCCGATGACCGAAGCCGATCCGACGCCCGGTCCCCATTGGACGGCAAGAACATTCGGATGCTCGATTTTCCCGTAAAGAAGGGCGGCCTCGGTCAGCGCGCAGACGTTGCTTTCGACGCAAACGGGAATGCGCACCTCATTCTCCAGCAAGCGCCGGACCGGCACGGGGCGATCCCAAACCGAATAGGCGTTCAGGCTTATTCCCTCCACATGGTTTACCGGGCCCAAAACAGTGACGCCCACCCCGAGAATTCTGTCCTTGACAAGTTGGTTGTCCCACAACAACTTGGCGCAGCGCTCGGCCAGGTGCGCCACAAACCGTTCCGGCGACAGCGAGCGACAGGTCGGCACGACGACGCTGTCGACGAGGGATGCGGCGAGATTGCAGACGGAAAGAGTGGCATTGTCAGGAAA
>JAITKH010000001.1 GCA_031278535.1 Planctomycetota bacterium
CACCGGCCGGGAGCTGCGGGTCATGCAGTCCAATCCCGTCACCGGTGCCGTTGACGCGGAACAGGTTTCCAGGCTCGTCGACAAGGACACGGCGCTTTTGAGTTGCATGTATTCCGGCAACATAACCGGCGCGATCATGGACATTCCCGCCATCGTCGCGGAGGCGCGCCGCGTCAAACCCGACATCTACATTGTCGTCGACGCGGTCCAGCACGCCCCCCACGGCCTCATCGACGTCGAGAAACTGGGCATAGACGCGATGGACATCGCCCCCTATAAATTTTTCGGATGCAGGGGCTCCGGCGTGGCCTGGCTGTCGGATCGCTGCGCGAAGCTTCCCCACAACCGCATTCTCTGCTACGACGAGGATGTTTGGCAACTGGGCAGCGTGGCGCCGGCGCAATTCGCCGGGTATTCGGCCATTGTCGACCATGTCTGCTGGATCGGTTCCGAATACGCCGATTCCGGCGACAGGCGCGCCCTTTTCGAGGAGGGCATGCACCGCATCGAGTTGCAGGAGCGCGCCCTTCTCCATCGCGCGCTCGAAGGCAACGGCCCCCTGCCCGGCCTTCGCCACATCAAGGGCGTGTCGCCCCGCTGCGACAACCCCGATTTGACCAGGCGCGACTTCATCCTTCCCGTCACCTTCGACAACCTGGACTGCACCGCGGCGGTGAAGGAATACGTGAAACGGGGGATTTACACCTTCGAACGGAAGTCGCCCAGCCACTATTCCAGGCGCATCGTCGAATCGCTAGGCCTGGAGGGAGTTGTCCGGGTGTCGCCGATCCACCCCAATTCGCCGGCGGAAATCGATCGTTTCCTCGAAGCGACCGGGGAAATCGCGAAATTGTAGGCGGGACGACGCATTCGCGTATCGCCGCCGTCCGGCATGGCATCTTGGAAAAAAAGGAGATGGGATGAAACCAGTCTGTCGCGCGGGAATGGTCATTGGCTTGGCGATTGCGTTCGCCGCCGCCGCGATATCGTCCGGGAAAACCGCCGAAACGGTCAGGATCGGCCTCATGGTACCGTTGACCGGACCGGCCGTCCAGGCGGGGGTGGAGGTCCAGGCGTTGGCGACGCTGTTCGGCGATGTCATCAACACCAGTGGCCATGAGGTCAAACTCCCGTTCTGGGATTCGGAAGGATTGCCCAACCTCGGAAACGCGAAGGTCGAGTTCGTTGTGGGCGATCTCAGCACGCCCGACATCGCCATGCTCGAGGCCGAGCGCCTCATTACGGAGGAGGGCGTCATCGGCCTGGCCGGCAACTTCTCCAGCGCCTCGACCAAGACGGCCATGGTTATGGCGGAGAAATACGGGGTCATCGTGCTTTCCGAGGGCACATCCGAGTCCCTGCCCGAGGAGGGATATACATATTACGGCCGTTCCTATCCCGGCGACAACATTTTCGTCAGGGACACCTTCGAGTTCATGAAATGGCTGAACGAACGCGAAAACGCCGGCATCGGACGCGTCGCCCTGGTTTGCGAGGATTCGGAATTCGGCGCCAACATCAGAAAGGTTGAACAGCGGATCGCGAAGGAATACGGTTTCGAGATTGTCGAGGACATCTATTACAGCGCCACCGCCTCCAACGTCACCTCCGAGGTGCTGCGGCTGAAAAGCGCGGACGCCGACGCGGTCGTCATGAGTTCCTATATCGCCGATTCTCTCCTGTTCATGACCACCTTCAAGGAGCAGAACTATTTCCCGAGAATGCTCTTCGGGCAGCGCGGCGGTTTCGCCTCGTCCGATTTCATGCGCAACCTCAGGCGGGACGCCGACTACGTCATGTCGACGGCCCGCTGGAACACCGATTTCAAGAGCGCCGTTTCCCGGGACATGGCCAGGGTATACCAGGAAAAGTATTCCGGAGGCATCGAACTCATCGGCGACGTGCTGGCAAGCGCCTGGGACGCCTACCTCATCGCCGTCATCGCCAACCAGGCGGGATCCACCGGCGCGGACGAGATGCGGGCCGCCATGCTTCAGGGCATCAAGGTGAATCCGGACGAGGATCCCACCGGCCTGCCCGGATACAAATACGGCGAAAACGGACAAAACGAATTCACCGTCGCCATCGTAATTCAGATGAAGGACAACCAGTACCATACCGTTTACCCCGAGTCGGTCGCTTCTTTCAAGCCCATATACCCGGCTCCGAACTGGTCCGATCGAAAATAGCCCCGCACGAATCGGGCGGGGATTGCGCGGGGTACCGGCACTGCGGCGGCCGATCCATCCCCGGCCCTCCCCGCGCGATCCCGTCCAAGCCTGCCAGCCAGCTTGGAATGGAGTCGCGACAATGCTGCCACAAGTTATTTTCGAAGGCTTCGCCATGGGAACGATTTACGCCCTCATCGCCATGGGCATCGCCCTGGTGTGGGGCGTCATGAACATTCTCAGCTTCTCCCAGGGCGAATTCATGATGATCGCCATGTTCCTCGCCTATTACTGCAACATCTGGCTCGGCATCGATCCGATATTGTCCCTGCCGATCGTGATGGCCGCGATGTTTCTCTTCGGCGTCGTCATTTACAGGACGCTTATCAGCCGCGCCCTCAAGGGCCCGGTCCTCTCCCAGCGGCTTATTACCTTCGCGCTGGGCATGGTGCTGACCAACGGCATGCTCATGCTCGCCGGCGGACAGAACAAGAACATCGGCGACAAGCTGTTCGAGGGATCGATCGATCTCGGATTCATGATGATCAGCTGGCAGAAGATGGTCCCGCTGTTTGTCGGATTCGTCATAACCGGCCTTCTTTTCCTGTTCATGAACCGGACGAAAACCGGCAAATCCATACGCGCCACCGCGCAGGACAAGATGGCCGCCGGCCTGATGGGCATCGACACCGAAAGGGCGTACACCCTCGCCTTCGGCATTTCGTCCGCCATCGCCGGGGCCGCCGGATGCGCGCTCAGCTATTACTACTTCATCTCGCCCACCGTGGGGGCGCCGTTTCTCATTTTCGGTTTCATCGCGGTATGCCTGGGCGGCTTCGGCAGCATAGGCGGCGCCTTCGTGGGCGGACTGATCATGGGCATGATCGACTTGTTCACGGGCACATACCTCAGCGTTTCCTACAAGTACCTCGCGGTCTGCGCGATCTTCATGCTCATTGTTTCGTTCAAGCCGAGAGGATTGTTCGGGAGGTAGCCTTATGGCCGGTGCCGGGCACTCGCAAAGGGATCGGGCATTCCCGCTGACGTTCACCGTCGTCATGACCGTCCTGGTCGTGGTCCCGCAATTCATCAGCGTTCCGTTCACCATGAATGTCCTGAATCTCTTCTGCATCTGGTCCATAATGGGACTGGGCTGGAATTTCATCGGCGGTTACACCGGACAGGTGTCCAATGGACACGCGCTGTTTTTCGCCGTCGGCGCCTATGTGGGCGGGCTGTCCCTGAAATGGTACGGCCTCACGCCGTGGATTTCCATGTGGCTGGGGGTGATCATCGCCGGGGCGATGGCGTATGTCATCGGCAAGCCGCTGCTCCGGCTGCGGGGCCACTACTTCGCCATCGCCACCATGGCGCTGGTGGAATGCGCACGCATCATCTTCCTGAACTGGAACTGGATCGGCGGCGCCACCGGCGTCAGCTTCCAGATGCGCCGGCTGTCCCCCTGGTTCACCATGCAGTTCAAGTCGAAACACGATTTTTATTACATCTGCCTGGGATTCCTCGCGCTGTTCATCATTCTCACCAGGATGATGGAACGTTCCAAATTCGGCTATTGCTGCCGGGCCATCAAGGCCAACCAGGAATCGGCCGAGTCGAGCGGCGTCGACGCCGCCCGGTACAAGCGCCGGG
>JAITKH010000093.1 GCA_031278535.1 Planctomycetota bacterium
TGTCGTCCTCTCGTTCCAACCTGACGATAATTCAGGAACTCCTTGTCAATGCTCTCGCCTGGGCCGCATAATTTCCAAAAGTCCACTAAGATAGTCGTATGCTATGCCCTGGGGCGGAACTCTCGCGACTTGACAAATCAGCGGAAATATGGTCTATTCTGCAACGGTTGGAAGTCGGAATCCCAGACCGCCGGCGGCATGGCCGCAACTGCGGGAAAAGGGAAAATGACTATGGCGTCAGCCCGAAGGATGTGCCCCGGGCGGGAGAACCGGTATGCCTCAATCACGTTTTCGCGCCATAGAAGGTACGCGCGACTATTACGGTAAGGAAGGGGATCGTTTCGACAGAGTTATCGGTTTCGCGGCCGATTTGTTTCGAAAATACGGCTATGCCCGCCTCCGCACTCCGATTTTTGAGAATCCCGAACTGTTCGCCCGTTCCATCGGAAGAGCCACGGACATTGTTGAAAAGGAGATGTATACCTTCACCCCCGGATCCGACAGCGTCACCCTGCGGCCGGAAGGGACGGCCGGAGCCGTGCGGGCCTATCTTCAGCACGGCATGGACAAAACGGGGGGATTGGTCAAATTTTGGTATGAAGGCCCGATGTTCCGGCGCGAGCGCCCGCAAAAGGGACGCCAGCGGCAATTTCATCAGATCGGCGTCGAAGCCATAGGCTCGCCCGATCCTTTGCTGGATGCGGAAATCATATCGCTTGGCCTCCGGTATTATGAATATGCGGGGGTACCCGGCGCGGGATTGCGGCTGAACTCCATCGGCTGTCCGCGGGAGGAATGCCGTCCCGCCTATCGCCGGCTTCTCCATGAGGCGGTCCGGCCGGATATTGAGAAATTCTGCCCGAATTGCCGTTCGCGCATTGATCGAAACATTCTCCGCCTGTTCGACTGCAAGGTTCCCGGTTGCCGGGAATTGGCGCGGAATCTTCCCAAAAGCCACGAACACCTCTGTCCGGAGTGTTCTGGGCATTTCGACGCCGTCTGCGAGGCGGTGCGCGCGCTCGGGGGCGCTTTCACAATCGATTCTTCCCTGGTACGCGGCCTTGATTACTACACGAAGACCGTTTTCGAATATACGCACGATGCCTTGGGATCGCAAAACGCCATCGGCGGGGGCGGAAGGTACGATGGCCTGGTCGAGGAACTGGGGGGCAATCCCACGCCGGGCGCGGGTTTTGCCCTGGGAATTGAGCGCATCCTGATCGCCATGGAAACGGCGGGGGGGTGCGCCTGCGCCTGTCCCCTCCAGGTTTTTGGCGTTGCCATGGGCGGTTCGGCGCGGCGGGCCATGGCCGGGATGCTCGCGCGTTTCCGTGCCGCCGGCTTTTCCGCAGACATGGATTACGGGGAACGGTCATTCAAGGCGCAATTGCGTCTCGCCAACCGGCGAGGCGCCATGTGCTGCCTGATTCTCGGGGGGAACGAACTGGAACGTGGAGAGATTTTAGTGAAAAATATGGCCGACGGCGGCGGGCAGGAAACGGTTGCCCTTGCCGATTGCCTGGGAAACGTGCGGAAACTGCTTCCATGCTGACGCGATGGCGACGCCGCGCCGCTGTTTTCCTCGTCGCCCTTTTTCCGCTCTTCCTTTTCACGTCCTTTGCCGCCGACTTCCCGCATGCTCCCCGTCTTGCGATTGGGCCGGACGGCGAAGCGTTCGGCGGCTGGCAGGCGATTGCCGGGGACGGCAGCGAGTTCGAACTCTTTGTGCAACACCCTGGAGGCCCGGCGTCGGGGCTTGGCCGTTTTGCCGGAATATTGTCTGGAGTGGCGGTTGATTCCTCGGGCCGCCGCCTGGTCCTGACCAGCGACGGTTCGCTGGCGGTACATGCGGACGAGTTGACGGTTCTCGCCTTTCCCGACGCCAGGTGGCAGATGATGTGCCTTGCCCTGCTTCCCGACGGATTGGCCGCTTTGCATCGCGACTCCGTCGGCGCCCTGTGGCTTGCCCGGCCAGAGGCGGCAGGCGCTTGGAGTCTGGACGGCTCCGGGCCGATGGTTGTGGATGCCCGGATCGATCGGGCCGCCTTCGCGGTTCTGGACGGAGAGGCGCATCTGCTCTGGAGCGCCGGGGCGGACGATTTTTCCCGGGGCGCTCTCCGCCACCTGGTTCGGCGCGGGGACGGTTGGCTGGAATTGCCGCCGCTGCCGCTGGGCGATGTCCGCTCCTTCGCTTTTTTTCGGAAGGGGGATGGCCTTGAACTTGCGGCATTGGTTCCAGAGCCGCTTGATCGGGCTCCATCTCGATTGGCGTTGCGGATTTGGCGGCGGGGCCAGTGGCTGGCCGGACGGGAACTTCCGGAGGAATTGACGCGCCTTCTCTCCCGGAATTTTGACCTGGCCGGAGCGGCCGGAATGGCGGACGCGGAGGCACGCTGGCTTTCCGTGGGCGCCGGCGGCGTTTTTCTGGATGGCCGCGCCGCCATTCCCGTCCGAACGCCGGTGTGGAACTGGTTCGATCTTGTCGTTCCCGCTACCCTGGCTTTTTTCATTTTCATCCTGATTCTGCATTGCCGCCGTTCGCGCCGGCTGTCGCGAATATTCCCCGGGTATCCTGTGGATCTGGCAAGCCGCGGCGCCGCTTTGGTGGTGGACTGGCTCCTGGCTTCGGCGGTGACCGCCGCCTACCATGTCGCTTCCGGCAATGTCAGAATTTATGCCGAACTGCTCAACTTTGGCGATATCAGTTTGCTCTTCTGGCTGGGACTTGGAACCCTGTCCATTTATTCGGCCGTGTTCGAGGGACTGTGGGGGGCGACGCCCGGAAAGCTTCTCGCCGGCATCAGGATACGGAGCGTTTCGGGAGGGCCGCCAAGCCTGGCGCAAGTGATGATTCGCAACCTGTTTCGGGCTGTTGACATGTTTCCTGTTTTCTTTCCGGGAACCGTCGGCGCCGTGATTGCCCTGTTCAATCCGGGGAGTCGGCGTCTGGGCGACCTGTTGGCCGGAACGATGGCGCGCCGCCATATTCCCGTCGAAAGCAGGAAATTCGTCCTGGCCAGCGCCAGTCCCAGGCGCAAGGAACTTATGGCCGCGCTGGGAGTGGATTTTTCCGTTGAGCCGGCCGATATTGACGAATCGTCGTTCCGGGGCGATTCCCCCGGCGAGATTGCCTGCCTTCTTTCCATGGCCAAGGCAAAAAAAATTGCGGATAGAATTTCCGGAGGCCGGCCGGGACCGGTGATCGTTGCGGCCGACACCATGGTGATCATGGATGGCACCGTTTTTGGCAAGCCGAAGGACGCCGTCGAGGCGGCGGAAATGCTGTCCCGTCTCTCCGGGCGTTCGCATACGGTGGTGACCGGCGTGACGCTTCTTGACCTGGCGACGGGGCAGGGCGTATCCGACGTCGAATCGACCGAAGTGGAAATGCGGGAATTGACCTGTCATGAAATCAATTCTTATGTGGCGGGAGGCGATCCGCTGGACAAGGCCGGAGCCTATGGGGTGCAATCCGGTTTTCTGGTGAAACAGATCAGGGGCAGTCTCTCGAACGTCATGGGTTTGCCTATGGAAATACTCCAGGGAATGCTCGCCGTCCTGGATTCCTGATGCGTTTTCCCCGGACAGGAAAACGGGGAATTCTCAATTTGCCCTGCGGAGAGGTTGCAATGCATTCCTTAATTCCCGTACTGGCGTGATTCCCGCCGATTTGCGGCGTCTCGAAGACGTGCCGCCGTACGGTTTCTGTCCGGAATTCTCCCTTCCGGTTCCTGTAGGTCGCCTGAATTCGTCGCTGGTCGGGAGGGGAACGGTTGTTTCCCATGGCTTGGCGGGACCGGGCAGCGGATCGGGCCAGCGCACCGGTTCGACGGGACTGGAAAACTGGGAGGGATCATAGGCATTTTTCAGCCTGAGGTATTCGGCTTGCGACATGGCCGGAACGCCGCCGTTATCTGATCGTTTTGCGGCTTCCGCCTTTGGCGCCGGATCGGAATGGGCGAAAGACAATGCCGAAGAAATGTCCATTTGCCTGTCTTCGGCCGATTTGGCCGGTGAGGCCGGGCAAGGGAAGCCCGGCGGTCTGAGGCTGCCTGTCGCTTCAACTGGCGGGGTCGGCGGCCGAAGCGATCCTGTCTGGATGACGGGCAACGGCCTCGCCGGAACGGATGAAGGCCCATGCCAATCCGGCGGCGAAATAAACGCCGCACCGGTATTGTTGTCATCGAAACGATTCTGGCGGGGAAGCGCGGGAGAAGGAAAATCCGGCCAGGCGGGATCACCCGAATCCGGGAAGCCGTTTCCGGCAGTTTCAGGAAAGGGATCGGGCCATACATTGGATTCCTCGAATATCTTCACGTCCGGGTTGCCCGCGCCCAGCCGATCAAGCGCCAATTCCTCTGGAGTGATCAGGCCGGGTATGGCAGGAATTGCCGCCGGTTCGGCAAGAACCGCATCAGGCCGGAGCAGACTGAAATCCAACAGGCCGTCCGGACCTTCCCCCGCCTTCACCAGATGTACGCGGCTATCGCCATGAAGGCTGGAGGCAAAGGGAATTTTCAGCCGCACCACGTTTTTCCGCAATCCGCCGCCGTCACTTGCCGATCCAGGTTTCGCGTCAATCGAAGTGGCGCGCTGCCAGCCTGGATTCGGCGTTCCCGGGCGCAGCGGCATGATTCCCTCGCCGCCGGCGGCGACGAATATTGATAGGAGCCAGAACACCGGCATGGCCTTGGCGCAAACGTGCATGGCGCTCCCGTCATTCGCCGCGTCGCCCCTCCCATTGCGGACGATGGCAACGCAAGGAATCCGTTCACGTTATCGACCTCTCGGCCGAAGGATATTCAAAAAAAGGCGGGGAGTGCGGAAATTTTTTTTTCTTGTTGAAGTTTGCAAATATTGTTATAAAATCAGATTGGAAATTCATTATGCTGTCCGCCTGGAATGCCGCGGCCTTTGCGCCGGATGGCGGGTCGTGGCTGTAAACCGTCCCTGTGCCAGAAGTTTCCCGTTCCTCCCGATCGGTTCGGCGTCTTCCTTTTATGTTTTCGCCGCGTGCCCGCCTGAGGGCCGAACTGGTCGGAGACGCGATTTGCAAGGAGAAGGCATGAGGGCCATCAAAGCGAGGCAACTGAGCCCGGAAGCGTTTCGGATTTCCGGCCGTTACCAGGATTTGTACGACATTGAAGCAATGCGTCGCGGCCCGCCCGGCGATTCCGGTTTTGATCCCGACCTGGTGGTCATGAATCTCGGCGGCGCCACTCTTCCCGCCGCCTGCGTGGCCAGGGTGAGGAAAATGCCCCGGAACATCGTCTCCGGTCTTGAATACCACCGGTACACGGCCGGGGGTTTGCTTCCTCTTGATGGCGACTGCCTTATTTTTGTCGGCAGAGCCCGCAAAGGCTTCGATCCGGATCGGCTCGAGGCCTTCGTCGTTCCCAAGGGCGTCTTTGTGAAGCTCAATCCCGGCGTCGTTCACGGAACCCAATTTCCGGTTCGGGACGAGTGGGTGCGCGTCCTGGTGATTCTCCCCGAACATACGTATGACAACGACATTGTGAGAAAGCCATTGGCTCCCGGGGAAGCGGTGGAGGTTCTTTCCTGATTTTCGCGGGACCGTTCCGGTTCCCCGTTTGCGGCAGCCATGTTTCTGGAGACAACGCATGCTTGATCAGCAGATCGCCGTTGGCCTTGCTCCCTGCCGCCGCTGGCGTCCGGAGAAGGTCACGCAGTATTGCAACCCGGTTGTGGCCCGGCGCATCAAGCGGGATGTCGTCCGGTATTTGCGGTCCCATTACGAATCCGCGGATCTGCGCTTTGTGGACATCGATTTTCTGAACGAGGAAGGCATGATGTCCGACATCGGCGAAGCGCCGGCCGTGGCCGAGCATTTCCGCCGGGAAAAGGTGGATGCCGTCTTCATCGTCAACTGCAACTTCGGCTCCGAGGAAGTTGCGGGCATGGTCGGGAAGCTGGTGGGGAAACCCGTCCTCCTCTGGGGACCGCGAGACAGGCTGGAGGCGAACGGCCACCGCGACACCGATACCCAGTGCGGCACTTTCGCGATCAGCAAGCAATTGCTGCGCCATCACGTCCGTTTCACCTATATAGAGAACTGCCATATCGAGGCCCCGGTCTTTGATCGGGATATTCGCCGCTTTTTTGCGGTTGCCAGGATGATCAAGAATTTTCGCGACATGCGGGTGGCCCAGGTGGGCAACCGTCCCAAGGCTTTCTATTCCGTCATCTGCAACGAAGGCGAACTGCTCGGCCGTTTCGGCATCGAGGTCATTCCGGTCACCACCGCCCAGGCAGGCGCCGACCTCATGGCGCTTTACCGGCGGACGGAATTGAAGCGAGATGCCGTGAATTTCCTGCGGGAAAAGTACGACACGGGCAATCTCGACGACGACGTACTTTGGCGCGGCGCCTGCTACCTCCAGTTGTACCGCGACATTGCGAAAAATCTCAATTGCCGGGTCATCGCCTCCGAATGCGCCACTTCCATGATGTTGGCCAACGGCGCCATGCCGTGCCCCGCCATGAGTCTCCTGGCCGAGGAAGGAATTTACGTTTCCTGCGAAACGGACGTCATGGGGGCGATCGGCATGGGGTTGCTGGGCGCCGCGGCCGGCCGCGGCGCCGGCCCCCTGTTCG
>JAITKH010000232.1 GCA_031278535.1 Planctomycetota bacterium
ATTCCCCTTCGGCATCAGAGGTCAATCCCGGAACAAACGGACTTCAGAATTTGTAAGGATTGAGACTGTACACGGCACTAGTGGTCTGAAAAGACGAAACCTGTGGATGCCGGAGTCCGTTTGCTCCAGAATCAACCTCCGGTGCCGGAGGGAAATTCGCTTCCCCGGAGGCGAAAACCGGGTGAACCGGGGACTCTCCACGCGAAGTTTACGGCAAAGATTGAGATTTTGCGGAGTATTGGAAAGAAAGGGAAACAGTGAGTTGTTCGCCTTCCTTTTCAATTCCGCGTTGAGCCTTCTCCGATTATCCACCGCGTTGCCGGATGGGCGAACCTCGTTGGACAGGGAGTTGCCGGGACGGATTTGCCTTGAATGCGAATGAACCCTTCAGCAGAAGGGACGATGGTTCGGGTCCGGACGGCCGGAACAAGAGAATCTGGCTGAACATCGGCCAGGCCGCCGTGACGATCGCCGTCATGGCTTTCCTGTTCCAGAGAATGGACAAGGCGCTGCTGTTTGCGGCGCTGGACAACCTGACTCCGGCCGTGATTGCCGTTTCCCTGGCTCTCTTGTTTCTTCTCAACGCCGTTTGTTTTTTGCGGTGGCGCGTTTTCCTGGAAATCCTGTCTCTCCCGGCCCCGGCCTTCCTCCTGATCCGGTTCAATATCATTGGTTTCTTTTTCAATCAATTGCTGCCCACCGGGTTGGGCGGCGATGCCGTCAAGGGATGGCTGTTGCACCGGACGGCCGGCCTTCCCGGAAGCGAGGTGGCAATCTCGGTTCTCGCGGATCGCCTGGCGGGGCTTTTCTGGCTTTCGCTGTTCACCACTGCCGGCGCCCCTTTCTTCGTTCAGGCGTCCGGCGACGTTCTCCTGAATTTTCTGGTCCGGCTGGCTTCCCTTATTCCTTTCTGTTTTTTCGGCGCATATTTCGTAATCCGCCGCCTGGCCGAAAAGGCGGGCTTCTGGCGGGAAAAGATGGCGTTTGTCCGGAGACTAAACGAGGTCGCCGCCTTGAGTTGCCGCAGCCTGAGACATGTTCTGGCCGTTATGGCGGTTTCCGTTGTCAATCAGATGGCGTTGATCGGCATTTTCTGGCTCATCGGTCGGGACATCGGTCTCGGCCTGTCGTTTGGCCGGTGTTTCCTGATTGTCCCGCTGGCGATTCTGTTCTCCATGCTCCCCGTGTCCCTGGGGGGATGGGGCGTGCGGGAAACCGTTTTCGCTTCGCTGGCAAAAGCGTTGGGAGGCGACTTGGAACCTGCCGTCTTGACATCGGCGTTGTACGGACTGGTGCAAATGGCGGCGTCGCTGCCGGGAGCGGCTGTCTGGCTTTTCCATAAAAACGATCCAGGGGGGGATAGCGGAAAGGTTGGGGATTGACAGGACGATTTGCGATACAGTATATCTGCCGCCCGGGCCTGAATCCCGGATTCCGGCTGGCGGAAAATGGAGAAGACGGGTGTCCCTGTCCGGACTGCTGAATCCCGGGAAAGCTTTTCTCGCCCTGGCGGCTGCGCTGGCCGGCTATTGCCTGTTCCGGTTTTACGCCAACACTGCCGGCAATCTGCTCATTGTGCCGTATCTTCTGGCGGCGGGAGTGTTCCTGTCCATGGCCGATTCGGCCTGGCAGTGTATTTTCGCCGCCGCCGCCCGATCAGAGGAAACGGCCGGGGGCCTCTCCACCCTGGTTTCGTTCCTTATCGCCGTTTTCATCACCCTAGCCGGCCTCATGTTCGCCATGACCGGCGGATTCAATACGTTCCGGGCCGGCAGCGCCATGGTCCTGCTGATGCTGATCCGGCATGCCCTGTTCCGGAAGACGGCAATACTCTCGCCCGTTCTCGGCGGCCTGTCGGGCGGCATGATCCTGGTTATCGGCATGACCGCCCATCCCGCCTTTCTCGAAATGCCCCAGGTGCGGGAAGTCCGCGTTCCGGCCGCATTTTTCGTTATCTTTCTCATCATCGCCCGCATACTCGCCCAGGCGGGCGAGCATGCGATTCGGAAGGCGACGCCCGTGAATATGCCGGCCTCGACCGGTCCGGTCCCCGCCAGGGATCCGGAAATTCGCATTTCCCGTTCCGTCATCTGGCTCGGCGGCGCCGCGACGTTTCTCATCCCTCTCCTCCAAGGGTTGATCATGCCATGGCGATGGCTGTCATGGCTCCCGCTCTGCCTGCTTCTCCTGTCGCTGGCGGGAAAATTTGTTCCGCTTTTCGTCTATCGCGGCAAACGGGACATGGAGGCGTTTGCCGGGGCGATCCAGCGCGGCGCCGCCATCCTCGCCACCGCCGGCATGCTCAGTCTGGGCGAATACCGTCTCCGGGAGATTTACGAAGGCTGGTCGATGTCCCTGCCGGGCGGGGAGGAATTGGCGGCCGCGTTCCTCATCGCCGCCCTGACGGTTCCGGCTTGGCTTTTCAGCCGCCCGGGGACGGACGGGATCTGATCGCGATGTATGCGGTTTGCTTCCGCCTAGTGTTCCGTAAAGTCTCAATCTTTGC
>JAITKH010000301.1 GCA_031278535.1 Planctomycetota bacterium
AGGCAGATTGCGATTTACGGCAAGGGCGGCATCGGCAAATCCACCACTTCCTCGAACCTCAGCGCCGCCCTGTCGCAGCTGGGATATACGGTCATGCAGGTCGGCTGCGATCCCAAGAGCGATTCGACCAATACGCTCCGGGACGGGAAGTACATCCCCACCGTGCTGGACACGCTCCGGGCCAGGGGGAAAGTCGCGGCCGACGAAATCGTCTTTTCCGGTTTCAACGGCGTCTATTGCGTCGAGGCGGGCGGTCCGGCCCCGGGCGTCGGCTGCGCCGGGCGCGGCATCATCACCGCCGTCGAGCAATTGAAGCGGCTCCGGATTTTCGAGGATTTGGCCATCGACGTGGTCCTGTACGACGTCCTGGGCGACGTCGTCTGCGGCGGCTTCGCCGTACCCATCCGCGAGGGGATTGCGAAGCACGTCTTTACCGTCACCTCGTCCGACTTCATGGCCCTCTACGCGGCGAACAATCTTTTCGCCGGCATACAGAAATACAGCGCCGGCGGCGGAGCCCTTCTCGGGGGCGTCATCGCCAATTCCATCAACGCGCCCTATTCCCGTTCCATAGTGGACGATTTCGCCGAACGGACCAGGACAAATGTGGTGGCGCACATTCCCCGTTCGGTCGCCGTCACCCAGGCCGAACTCCGGGGGAAGACCGTGATCGAGGCGGCGCCCGGTTCGGAACAGGCCGGCGTGTACCTGCGCCTGGCCGAAAGGCTGGCGGCGCACAAGGAATCGAAGACCCCCTCGCCCCTTTCCGTCGAGGCCCTCCACCAATGGGCTGCCGGCTGGGCCACCGAACTTCTCAAGGTGGAAACCGGGCAGGTAGGGATGTCCGACGCCATATGATCGGACTGGACGGCCGCGTAAAGAAGGAGAAAACGCCGGCATGAGCAATCTGGATTTGCTGGTTCCGCCCCGGCGGGAGGATCGCCATCCCGCCACCTGCCTCGCCTACGGCGGCACCCTGTGCGGGTCCGGGCGGAAGGGAAAGAAGAAATGCGCCCTGATGGCCGACGCCGATCGGGGGTTCACCCAGGGAACGATCTGCCCGCTGCTGCCCGCCATGGGCATGATGCTGTCCCTGCCGGACACGGCGGTGCTGATGCATAGCGCCGTCGGCTGCGGCTCGATGGCCCACGGCACCAATGGCAACGTCCGTTCCGGCCACGCCGCCCGGCGCGGCCGGCCGGCGGACGGCCTGTGGTTCTCCACCGCCCTGGACGAGGTGGACGTCATATCCGGGGGCGACGCCAAACTGGAGCGGGCCATCCGGGAGATTGACGCCGCCTATTCGCCCCAGGCCATCTTCGTGGTGGCCGGATGCCTGCCGGCCATCATCGGCGACGACATCGACGCCGTGACCGCCAGGGTCCGGCCGGAGGTGAACGCCCGCCTGCTGCCGGTGCACTGCGAGGGCTTCAAGTCGCGTTTCATGGCCACGGCCTATGATGTGGTGTACCATGCCCTGGGCCGCAACCTCGTTCCGGAGCCGGATCTGGCCGGCCCCAGGGAGGAAAAGACCATCAACATCATGAACGTATCCTCCATGGGCCGCGTCGACGAGCAGGAATTGGAAAGGCTGGCGGGGGAGCTTGGCCTCAAGGCCAATATCTTCCCGGTCTTTTCCCGCCCGGAAAGCTTTCGCAAGGCCGCGGTCGCTGCCCTGTCGGTCAGTACCTGCCCCACCCACGACGATTACTTCCTTTCCCACCTGGAGGAAAAATACGGCGTGCCCTTCGTCATCCGCCACATGCCGGTGGGCATTGCCAACACCGGCATGTGGTTGCGGGATGTGGGAGAACGGCTGGGGCTCGGCGCGGAGGCTGCGGCCTTGGCCGAAAAGGAAGAGAAGGAGACGCGGGAGGCGCTGGCGGAATTCCTTCCCCATTTCAAGGGGAAGCGCGCCTTCCTTTCGGCCGGCGAATACCGTTCCCTTGCCACCGCCTCGCTTCTGCGGGAGCTTGGTTTCGAGATCGTCGGCATCCGATCCTTTCACTACGACGAATACGCCGAGGTGGAACTGGACAAGCTGCGCCGGGAAAAAGGGGACTTCACCTGGAGCGTGGCCAATGTCCAGCCTTTCGAGGAAGCCAACCTGCTGAAAAGGATCAAACCGGATTTATTCATTGGCCACTGGCATGGCAACAACAATGCCGGCCGGCTGGGCATCCCCACCCACGTCATTTACAACACCGCCTACGGCTATGTCGGCTATCGCGGAGCGTACGATCTCGCCCGGCGGCTGTTCAGGAAATTGCGGAATCCCGCCTTTACCGGCCGAATCGGGCGGCATGCCCGCCTGCCCTACAGGGAAAGCTGGTACGGCCGTGAACCGTTCTCGTTCATCCGTTCCGGGACTGGAGAAACCGCATGACCACCGCCATGCCACCCGCCCGCCCGGCGCTTCTGTCCGCCATCGAACGCCCCCGCTGGACCTGCGCCCTCGGCGGGGCGTTGGCTGCGGCCGGAGCGCTTCCCCGCACCGTCCCCATCATGCATTCGGGACCGGGCTGCGCCGCCAATTTCACCTGGACGCAGAACGGCGCCGACGGCCTCCAGTCGGGCGGCGCCTGCGCCGGCCTCAGTTTTCCGGGAACCAATTTGCAAGAGAGCGAAGTGGTTTTCGGAGGCCAGGATCGCCTTCGCGAGGAAATCCGCAACGCCGTGGAGATTATGGATGGCGATCTGTACTTCGTGCTCACCGGCTGCGTCCCGGAAGTCATCGGCGACGACGTGGAGCGAGTGACGGGCGAATTCGCCGGGGACGGCGTCCGGATACTTTCCGCCTCGACCGCTGGCTTCAAGGGGGACTCCTATTTCGGTTACGAGCAGGTGCTGGAGGCGCTGTTCCGGCGGGTGGTGAAAAAGCCGGCGAAGTCGGCCGGGAGGCGGAAGACGGTGAATGTCTGGGGCGTCCCCCCGATGATGGACGTGTTCTGGCGCGGCAACCTGGCCGGCGTTCGCGATCTCCTGTCCCTCCTGGGATACGGGACGAACGCTTTCTTTGGCCCCGGCGCCAGGCTCGGGGACATCGAAAACGCCGCCTCCGCCAGCCTCAACATCGTCCTCTCCGACCGGTACGGCGTCGGGCCGGCCGAGGTGTTCAGGGAAATTCACGGTGTGGAATACGTCTCCATCCCGCTGCCGTTCGGGGCGGCGGCGTCCGATCGTTTCCTGCGTACGGCCGGAAAGGCGCTCAAGGTTCCCGCGAAGAAGGTGGAGGCGATCGTCGAGGCGGAGGGAAGAAGGCAATACGAAAGCCTGGAGCCGCTGATCGACGTGTACAACGATATGGAGGCGCAGCGCTACGCCATCGTGGTCGGGGACGCCAACTACGCCTGGGCGGTGACGGATTTCCTGGCCGAGGACATGGGCTGGCTCCCGGAACTGGTCGTGGTGACCGACGATCTGGACGAGGAGGCGCGGTCGGAACAAATCCGCCGGCGCGAGAAGCGAGGGCTCTGGCGGCCGGAACGCGTCCTGTTCGAAACCGACACCGCCGCC
>JAITKH010000329.1 GCA_031278535.1 Planctomycetota bacterium
CCGCCGGCATGCTCAGTCTGGGCGAATACCGTCTCCGGGAGATTTACGAAGGCTGGTCGATGTCCCTGCCGGGCGGGGAGGAATTGGCGGCCGCGTTCCACATGAATCTGAACATGTCGATCTCGGTCTTGCCGGTCCGGTGCCCTATCTGGCAGGTCTTGCCGCCAATGGCGATGGCCCCCTCCATAACCGGATAGGTGGCCGGGTTGGCGCCGGCGCATTCGGCAAAGATGGAAATGCCTTGGCCTCGGGTCATGTCCAGCAGGTATTCGGCCGGCTTCCCGCCCTCCTTTTCCATGGCTATCGGATCAACCACGTAATCCGCTCCCAATTCTTTGGCCAGCCGCTGGCGTTCCGGCGCGGTTTCGAAACAGAAGAGCTTCGCCGATCCACAGGTACGGAGAAGCGCCACCGCCGAGAGGCCGACCGGACCGGCCCCGAACACCGCCGCATGCCCGCCCGGCCGCACCAGCCCGCCGCAGACGAACAGGCCGTTGTAGGCCACCCCTACCGGTTCTATCATCGCTCCCTGCTCCAGGGCGACCCTGTCGTCGCCGTAATGTTCTCTCAGATCGTTCAGGAGATAGCAATGCTTCGCCTTGATGGCGGCGAACTCGGCAAAGCCGCCGTCGAAGGTAAGGCCTGGTTCGTCCAGGTTGCGGCACTGGTTGAACATGCCTCGGCGGCAGGCGTCGCACTCGCCGCACCAATGCATGGACTCGACAGCCACCAAATCGCCTTTTTTGAGGGTGTTGACCTTTTTCCCAACTTCAGCGACAGTGCCCGAGAACTCATGCCCGGTGATTATGGGGTAGCGGGAGTGCCCGTTGTATTTGGTGTACTTGTCGTCGTCCATGCGCAGCAAATGCACATCGGTGCCGCAAATGCCGGCGGCCCCGATTTTCAAGAGCACTTCGTCGTCGCCCGCTTGGGGAAACGGGCGATCCGTGACCGAACTCCGCATATTCCTGAATATCGAATTGCCCCGCAAGGCGCGCCTGGTCTCCATTTCGCGCGAAGAAAGGGCATATCCCGGCCTGGGCGCCCAATCGGCTTCCACGTAGAATGCCCTCACGATAGCACCTCCTTAATCTGCAAATGGCGCCTCGACCCGGACTCAGCCGGATCCGCCCGCGCGGTACGTCAATTTGACAGGGGCCGCTTTCCGCCAGGACTCCGTGGCGGCAAGGGCCAGTTTCAGGCCCACCATGCCGTCATAAGCCGTAACCGGAGAGGGTTTATTCCCTCGTACCGCGTCGATAAACGCCCGCATCTCCAATTCGTACCCTTCCTTGAAACGGCCAAGGCACCAGTTCGCCATGTCGACGACAATCCGGCCGGCGCCGACAATCGCATAGGGCGTCAATTGATTCTGTCCCACGAAAACGCTCTTTTCCAATCCCACCACTTCCGTGCGCGTGTCGTACACGTCATTCGCGTTGCGGCTGATTTCGATCATGCCGAGGGCGCCGCTCGCGAACGTAAGGAGTATCTGGCCGTCGTCGATGTCGCCAAGCTCCTTCAGATATTCGTGCTTGAGGACCGCCCCCTGAGCATAGATTTCCACCACCTCGGAACCCATGAGCCAGCGGGCGGCGTCAAGATCGTGGATGGCCATGTCCACGAAGATGCCGCCGCTCTGGGGAACATATGCCGGCGGCGGCCCATTGGGATCGCGCTGGCAATCATGGACATAGATGGGCTTCCCGCACTCTCCCCCCTCAATCATCCGCTTCGCCGCCGCATGGCCGGGATCGAACCGGCGCATGAAGCCGACCTGCAGGAAGACGCCGTCCTTTTCGATCGAATCCACGATCTTTTCCGCTTCCTCCAGCGTATAGGTTATCGGCTTTTCGCAGAAAATCGGCTTTTTCCCGGCAATGGCGGCGGTCAAAACCTCGTAATGCGTCTGGGTGGGCGTGGCTATGACCAGGGCGTCCACATTCGGATCGGCAATGAGATCCGCGTGGGAAGAGTAGCTTTGCACGCCAAACTCTTTTGCCGCCCGCTCGCGGGCCTCCGGGAACGGATCCGACACCGCCGTCAAAGCGGCGCCTTCGCTGCGCCTGATATTGCGAGCGTGATGGAATCCCAGCCGCCCGACCCCGATAACGCCTATCCTGAGAATGTTATTGGACATTCTGTTCCTCCTTCAGGGAACGTTTGGCGCAGAATGCCTCCCGGACGATTCCCCACCGCAACAGCGAACGGACGGCGGCTGCGACGGTTGCATGTTTCCCGATGCGGCTATGCATACCGCTTCAACGTCTCAAGTCCGCGCCTCGCTATCTCGGTCTCTTCCTCTATCGAAAGATTGCCGTCCGTTTCCACAGAAAGGACCCGATCGTATCCGTGCAGTTTCAAAAGCCTGATGCAGGCGTCGTTCTTGACCGAACCGTCGCCAAGGGCGCAGCATTCCCCATCTTTTACGTCTTTGGCGTGGTAATTCACGACCCTGTCGGCGATTTTCTCCAGGACTTCGAGTTCGTCCTCGCGTTTCGCGCCGGAGGCCGCCGTCTTGCCGTATGAAAAAGAACTGCCTTGCACGTTCTCCACGTACGTTGAGCGGAAGATGTTGGCGGCGTCGTAATTGATGCCGAAAAACGGCGAAGTGGAAATGCCCGCTATGCGCCGAAGGCCGTCGCCCGTGAGGGAAAAAGTGCCGTGCGGCTCAAGGGCCAGGATGACGCCGGTTCTTTCCGCCGCCTCGATCATGGGAAAAAGGCGTTCCCGCAACAAGGAGAACGCGTCCGCGCCGGACATGCCGTCCGGTTTCATGCCGTCGCCCGTATGGAGGATGGGAATGCCGGCCGCAGCGCACCATTCCAGCGACCGGACAGCGGTTTCCACGCTGGCCGGCTCGGCGATGATGCGGCCGTGCGCCATCCACAGGGCGGTCACCTGCCGGATACCGCTTTCCTTCACCAACTTGGCGAACCGGATCGGATCGTCCGCATCGATGTTCACGTGGGGGCAAAACGGGCTCATCGCCTCCGTTTCCACATACTCGTAGCCTAATCCGGAAAGGATGTCCAGGCATTTCTGGAATGAATACTTCCGGAACAGGACGCTGACGCAAGCAATCTTCATATGTACAAATCCCCTTCCCCGTTAAAACAGGCCGCCAAAATCCCGGCAACTATTTCTGGGCGGCCCCCCCCCAACTCTCGTCCCGGATACGCACTTTCGGCACGCAACGGCTTCATTGGTAAAATTCCGGGCAGCATTCCTCCGGGAACTCGACAACGCGCCCTTCTCGGAGAGACCGCACCGCGAACTCACCGGCCAGGCTGGCCTGATACCCATCCCAGGCTGAGGGGCCTTGCGGACATCCCAGGATGGCATGCCTTGCCCACTCGCGAATCTCCGTCTCGTAAGCGCTTTCGAAACGCTGGCTCCAACTTGGGAAAATCTCCTGTCCGCAGAAACCGTCCTTCCGCCAGATCAGATTGGCCGGATCCGGCAGGCGTATCGTCGCTTCCTCTCCGACAACCTCGCACTGGAGATCATAGCCGTACCAGCCATTCATGAACATTTCCAGGTCCACGCAGACGCCGCCCCTGGTCCTGAGATAAACGACCTGCGGATCGGCGAGATCCGGGTCGGCATGGCAGGATTTCCGCGGACAAACCAGATGCACAGTTTCATACTCGTCGCCGAGCAGCCATCTTACGACATCGAATTCGTGGACAAGCGAGGCTCTGGCCGTCATTTCC
>JAITKH010000358.1 GCA_031278535.1 Planctomycetota bacterium
AGAGTTCCTTCCACTCCAGGACCCAGTCCGGCGCGGGGAGTTTTCTTTGCCCCGGCCTGTTTCAGAATTCGCCTGGACGGATGAATTGCCCGTGGCATCGGGAAGTCGGCCGAATTCCATGGCAATTCTAGACGCGCACCCAAAAACCTTCCCTATCCCGCTATCGTTCCGCAATGTCTCAATCCTTGGTTGAAACGTTGCGGGGAGTTCCCCGGTTCATCCGGTTCCTGTCTCCGGAGAAGTGAATTCCCTTTCGGCGTCGGAGATCGATTCCGAAGCAAATGGACTTCGGAATCCGTGGATTGAGTCTTTTCGGACCGCCAGCAGGTATTTTCCTCTATAATCCGACGCGAGAAGATTTTTCGAAATTTGCGCCTTGTCCCTTTTGGGGCCGGAAATATCCTGTCTGGGCGAGCATCATTCATTCTTTTTATGCTTTCTCGACCGTCCTTGCCGGAGCGGGGGGCCTCGGGCCAGCATCGTCCCGCACGTGTCGGACGGGAATGCACATCTCCCGGGATTGGAGACGGGATTCCGCGGATTTAGTGTCGCTCGCGCTCGTCCGGTACAAATACAGCGCATAAGAAAATCGTCCGTCCTGGACAACATCGCCTTGAAGACCTGTCCAACTCCGCATCCGAAGACGGCTCCAAACATCGGGCGTGAATAACGGATGGCCGGGCAGGCGCCGCTATGCATCGTTCATTTCGGTTCCGGCCTCGAATGAGGGATGAACGCATCAAACCATGTTCAAGACCACGAGTCGATTCTCGCAATCGTCCATTTGCGTACATGAGCCTTGACGTTTGGCAAATATCGGGTGAACACTCGCTGGCGAAAACTGTCGGCTCTTCCCGGCTAAAGCCGGCTGAAGGTCATGCGCCCGAAAACGGCGGTTTCACACCACAGCCCGCGCGACTTCGGCGGACTAGAGCCGCTTTTTGGAAAATAACGACAATATCCGTTGTACCAAGCCAACGGCTGGTGCGAGAAACGGTATTTTGTGCCGGCGACACGACCCCGAATGGATCCGCCTTACCTGTATAACGGTCCGTATGCCCGACATGCGTCTTTATCGGCGGCCTCCGGATCCTTGGTCCCGAAACCCGCCCAGGAATGGGGACGGAAAATGTGCGCCTGATCGACATTATGCATGGTGACGGGAATACGGAGCATGGAGGCGAGGGTAAGGAGATCGGCGCCGATATGGCCGTAGACGAACGCGCCGTGGTTGGAACCCCAGTTGGCCATGACCGAGTAAACGTCGGAGAAAACGTCCGTCCCGGTGAGGTTGGGCGCGAACCAGGTGGTCGGCCATGTGGGATCGGTACGCCTGCTCAAAAGCGCGTGCGCTTTTTCGGGCAAGACCACGGAATATCCCTCGGCAATCTGCAGGCTGGGGCCGAAACCCTTGACGAGGTTGATGCGCACCAGCGTGAGCGGCATTTCCGCCGACGTGTCGAATTGGGAGGAAAACCCGCCTCCCTTGAAGTATCCGGCGCTGGCCGGACACCACCTGGTCGCGGCAAGACATGCCTCCATGTCCTTCCCGGTGACTTCCCACCAGGGTTTCATCACGCTCTTCCCGGCCGCGTCGACCTGGCGCCCCGATCCGTCCAGGGCAGCCGCTCCCGAATTGATCAAATGGATAAAACCGTTGGCCGCCTTTCCGTCGGCCCGCCATCCGGTCACCCTCTGCACCGCGTCGGGGCTCCAATACGTCCGCACGTCGGCGAAAACGCTCGCGCCCCCGGTCAGCAAATGCCCCATCAGCATGGCGGTGGCGTTGAGCGTGTCGTTCTCGGTCGCCACAATCACGGGCTCCCGCCTGCCATTCCAGTCGAAGGTCGAATTGAGAATGGCCTCGGCAAAATCGCCCACCGGTTGCCAGTCCGACCACATCCGCTGGCCCTGGAACCCGCCGGCGATCGCGTTTCTCCCCAGGCTTTCCTCGTAATGCCCAAGTTCCTTCAGGCGCGGATTGCCCAGCATGATGTCCCGGATGATAATCGTCATTTTGACGACGAATTCCCATTCGCGTTCCTTCTGTTCGGGCGTGTGGCGGATTTCCTCCCTGTTGTTGTCCGCGCCCTCCACGCAATTTTTCCTGGTCCAGGCCAGCGCCCTGGCATATTCCCCGGGATCGAAAATGCCGTCCCGCATGCGGCGGAGCACTTCCACCATGTCAACGAATTCGGGGCGGACGCCAAGATATTCGTGAAAGAACCGGTCGTCGCAATACGATCCCATGATGCCCATGGATACGGAACCGATGTTCACATAACTTTTCCCCCGGATGGTTCCGACGGCGATGGCGCACCGGGCAAAGCGAAGCAGCTTCCCGCGAACGTCGGCGGGGATGGTGGTGTCCCCCCTGTCCTGCACGTCGCGGCCGTAAATGCTGAATGCCGGCACTCCCTTTTGCGCGTGCGCGGCCATGACGGCGGCGAGATAGACGGCGCCGGGATTTTCCGTCCCGTTGAACCCCCAAACCGCCTTGACGGTCATGGGATCGAGATCCATGGTTTCGCTGCCGTAGCACCAGCAGGAGGTCACGGAAAGGGTGCCGGCCACGTTCCTGCGGGCGAACTTCTCCGCGCATTCGCGCGCCTGGGCGCTGCCGCTGATGGTGGTGTCGGCAATAACGCATTCCACCGGATCGCCGTTTGGATGGCGCAGATTCCCGGAAATGAACGCGGCGGCGCTCTTCGCCATGTTCATGGTGATTTCTTCCAGGTTCGATCGCTCCGCCACGCGGCCGTCGATGATGGGACGTATTCCAATCGCGGGATTCATGGCTGTTTCCTTTCAAAATGATTTTCCCGGGTTTCTTTCAGCGGAATTGTACCGGAAAGCGTGGGCGCGAACAATTCCCCTGGCGATCCCCCGGCATGAAATCCCCGCGCCCCCCGGCCGGCCAATCGCCGCGCCGGCCCGCAGAGTACGGAGAAACCGGAAGTTCCGTCATTCGTGAACGTTGAAACCGGATCCGGACAACCACCGCGCAAAGCCGTTGTCACCCCTTCCTGACCTCCTCTTTCAAAACCATGCCGTGCCCGGGCGTTTCCGGGAGCGTCAGCGCGCCATTCACGGGGACGGGCGGGTTGGAGAAAACGGAATCCGCCACTTCCTCGAACATGAACAGTCTTTCCAGGAACAGTCCGTTCGGAACCGCGGCCAAAAGGTGCATATGCATGTGCTCCATGCCATGCGGGGCCAGCGACAGGTTCCAGGCCTGGGACATCGCCGCGATGCGAAGCATTTCGGTAAAGCCGCCGCAGCGGGCGATGTCGACCTGGAGAATGTCGACGGCGCCGGCGACGATGAGATCGCGTACGCCGTAGCGCGTGTATTCGTGTTCGCCGGTGGCGAGCGGGAGATCCGTTCCCGCCTTGTAGCGGGCCAGCCCGGGGATGTCGTCGGCGAAGACGGGTTCCTCCAGGAACATGATGTCGAGTTCCTTGACCCGGTTTGCGAAGCGGACGGCGGTGGCCGCGGTCCAGGCGTTGTTCGCGTCGAGCATGATGCCGACGCCGGGGCCGACGGCGTCGCGGACCGCGCGGACGCGGCGGAGATCCTCGTTGGGATTGCGCCCGCCTTCCACGCCGACCTTGATCTTGATCTTGCCGTAGCCGCGCCGCACCATGTTTTCCGCCTCGGCGACGAGTTCGTCGCGGGAATAGGAGGTCCAGCCGCCGCTGGCGTAAACCGGCAGTACATTTTTCACGCCGCCGAGCAGGCGGTAGAGCGGCAGGCCCAGCATCTGGCCCTTCAAGTCCCACAAGGCGATGTCGACCGCGCTGTAGGCGCAGAAGGCGAGGCCTTTTCTGCCCACGCCGCGAATGTAATGAAACGTCTCTTCATACAATGCTTCCGTCTCCAACGGGCTCCTGCCGATGAGGCGGTGGGCGAAATCGAGTTTGATCAGCTGGCGGACGGCCTCGCCGCCGACTTCGTGATAGGTGACGCCGACGCCGGAGCGGCCGGCGTCGGTCTTGATCTCGACCACGACAAAACCGACGGTCCCGACATTCCGGGTGGAATCGGCGAAATTGCCTTTCGCCTTCGTTCCGGCGAGATAAACCTCGATGGACGCGATTTTTTCGTTCAGGGACAATGTCTGCTCCAATACGGGAACGGGTTACACGATCCAGCCGGGAATCGCCAGGGTAAGCTGGGGAATGAACGTCACCAACACCAGCATCGTCACGCAAACGACGACAAAGGGGAGAATCTGTTTATACATGTCGTTCAACTTGATTTTACCGACATTCGAAGTGACGAACAGGGTCATTCCCACCGGCGGGGTGATGAGGCCGACGGTGAGATTGATGCAGATCAGAAGGCCGAAATGCAGGGGATCGATGTCGTAGGCCTGCGCAACGGGCAGGAGGATCGGCACCATGATGAGCAGCGCCGGAGACTGGTCGAGGATCATGCCGACGATCAGGAGAAGGATGTTGACGAAGATCAGGAATAGGGCGGGGCTGTGGATGTACTCCATGCAGAAGGCGACGATTTGCTGCGGCACCTGCAGGGTGGTGATGGCCCAGCCCATCGAGGAGGCGACCGCGATGATGAACAGCACGTTCGCCGTCGTCTTGGCCGTCCGGGAGCAGCAGTTCCAGAATTCCTTCCAGGTCAGGGTGCGC
>JAITKH010000436.1 GCA_031278535.1 Planctomycetota bacterium
AAGTCCTTCTGGGCCTCGCGGATGCCGCCCTGGAAGAAGCGGGTGGAAGTCCACGGCTGGTTGGAGACGCAGAAGAACCAGCGCATGGCGTCGGCGCCCTCCTGATCGAGCACGTCGAAGGGATTCGGGTAGTTCCGGAGCTTTTTCGACAGCTTGGTGCCGTCTTCCGAAAGCAGGAGGCCGAGGACGAGGCAGTTCCGGTAGGGCAGGGGATATTCGCGCTCCCAGGGGGAGAGGTCCCCGGCGTCCCCGCCGGCGCGTTTCCGGCGGTCCGCCGCCTCGCCCAGGAGGGTGGCGATGGCCAGGAGCGAATAGAACCAGCCCCGCGTCTGGTCGACGGCTTCGGTGATGAAGTCGGCCGGGAGGGCGGCAAGGAGCCGCTCCCGGGAGCCGGGCTGGTGCGGATACCCCCATTGGGCGAAGGGCATGGCCCCGGAGTCGTACCAGCAGTCGATGACCTCGGGAACGCGGCGCATCTCCCCCCCGCAGTCCCCGCAGCGGAGGACAATCCTGTCCACCCACGGCTTGTGCAACTCAAAATTGTCGGGAATGGCGTCCCGGCCAATCGCCCTTTCCAGAAGTTCCGCCTTCCCTCCCGGCACGAACCGGGCGCCGCAGCCGCATTGCCAGATGGGAAGCGGCGTCCCCCAGTAGCGTTCGCGGGAAAGGGCCCAGTCCACGTTCGAGGCGAGGAAATTGCCGAACCGGCCGTCGCGGATATGCTCCGGGAACCAGGCGATCCGGGCGTTGTTCCGCAGCATCCGCTCCTTGATTTCCGAGGTGCGGATATACCAGGCCGGGCGGGGATAGTAGAGAAGCGGGCTCGGGCAGCGCCAGCAATGGGGGTAGTCGTGGGTATACGGCTCGCTTTTCACCAGTTGCCGGCGTTTCCTGAGCTCCCGGATGATCAGCGGGTCGGCGTCCTTGACGAACATGCCGGCCCAGGGGGCGACGGCGTCGTCGAAGGTTCCGTCCGGGCGGACCGGGTTGAGCATCGGCAGGCCGTTTTCGCGGCAGACCCGATGATCGTCCTCGCCGAAGGCGGGCGCGACATGGACGATGCCGGACCCGGCCTCAAGCCCGACGAAATCCCCGGCCACAATCCGGAAGGCCGGCTTTTCCGTCTTCACGAAATCGAAAAGCTGCCGGTATTCGCGGCCGATCAGTTCGGCGCCCCTGACGGTGCGGACCACCTCGTGGGGGATTTTCCCCATTGTCGCCGCGCGGAGGGCCGAGGCCATGACCAGGGTTTCTTCCCCCGCCCTGACGTAATCGTAGTCGAAACCGGCGCCGACCGCCAGGCCGACGTTGGCGAGAAGCGTCCAGGGCGTGGTGGTCCAGGCGACATACAGGAGGTTGGCGTCCTCCTTCGAGCGGAAGGCGACGGTGGCCGCCGGCTCCGAAACCTCTTTGTAGCCCTGTCCCACTTCGTGGCTGGAAAGAGCGGTGCCGCAGCGCGGACACCAGGGGACGATCTTGTGCCCGTGGTACAATAGCCCGGCTTCCCAAAGCCGGGACAGGCTCCACCATACGCTTTCGATATAGCTCTCGTGGTACGTGACATACGGGTCGTCCAGATCCACCCAAAAGCCGATTCGCTCGGTCAGCCGGCGCCAGGCGTCCGAATAGCGGAATACCGAATCCTTGCATTTCTTGACGAAGGACTCGATCCCGTAGTTCTCGATGGCCCGCTTGCCCTCGATTCCCAGTTCCCGTTCCACCTCGATTTCCACCGGCAGGCCGTGGGTGTCCCAGCCGGCCTTGCGGGGAACGCTCCGGCCGCGCGCGGCCTGGAAGCGGAGGATGAGATCCTTCACCACCCTGGTAAGGACATGGCCGGGATGCGGCATGCCGTTGGCGGTGGGCGGCCCCTCGTAGAAGACGAAGGGAGGCTTTTCCTCCCGCCGGGATCGCTCGCGGCCCAAAGCCAGTTGTTTTGCGAAAATGTCCTCTTGTTTCCAGAACTCGAGCCAGCGCTTTTCCGAACCGGGAAAATCCATCCCTCTCCCGACCGGCGTGAACATGCCCATGCAGGCGACTCCTTCCCGACATCGCGCCGATCTATGCGGCTGGACAAAAAAAAGGTTGACTCCCGGCCCCGTTCCGGCGATAGTAGCCGCTGTCACACCGGCGCGTCGTCCGGCCGGAAAGCGACGCCTTCTCATTTCCGGGCCGTGGCTCAGCTTGGTAGAGCGCTTGTCTGGGGGACAAGAGATCGGTGGTTCAAATCCACTCGGCCCGACCAAACCATTCTTCAAGCTCTTCGGCAAGTATATCGAGGAGCTTGTTTTCTGTCAAATTTCCGCGCACGGGACAAATCAGCCTCCGGGTTCCCGGAGGCTGAAAACCGCCCCTCCCGGTCCCAAAAGGCCGAATCGTTTCCGCATTTCGAAGTCCGTTCGCCCTGGAATCGGCCTCCCATGCCGAAGGGGATTCCCTCCCCCGGAGGCGGTTGCCGGATGAACCGGGGGAGGCACTTCCCGCAAAATCCAAACCAACGATTGAGACTTTGCGGAACGCTACATGCCGAGGTATCCGCCGTCCACGGGCAGAATGGCGCCGCTAACGTAATCGGACGCGGACGAGGCGAGGAAGACGACGCTTCCCTGCAGGTCTTCCGGCTTTCCCCAACGGCCGGCCGGAATCCGGGCGGTATGTTGCTTCCCCTGCTCGGTGTGGATCATGTTGGCGGTGAGTTCGGTGTCCATGTAGCCGGGGGCGATGGCGTTGACGTTGATGCCGAAAGCGCACCATTCGTTCGACAGCGCCTTGGTGAGCTGCATGACCCCTCCCTTGCTGGCGGCATAGGCGGGGATGCGCCGGCTGCCCATGAACGACGTCATGGAGGCGATGTTGATGATTTTGCCGCCGCCCGGCTGATTTTTCATCACCCTGGCCGCCAGCTGGCACATGTAAAACATGGCGCTCAGGTTCACGTCGATGATGACGTCCCATTTGTCGGCCGGAAAATCGATGGCGTCGCACCGGTGCTGGAGCCCGGCTCCGTTCAGGAGGATGTCCAGCCGCCCGCCCAGGACCTCGACCGCCTTGGCGAAACCGGCCTCGCGCGACTCCTTGTCGCAAAGATTCGCCTTGACGGCGTAATAGCCGTTGGCCTCCCCGCCCAGGCTGCCGGCCAGGCCGAAGATGCCGTCCGAAATGTCCACCAACGCCACTTTTGCCCCGGCGTCGTGCAGGGCAGTGGCCATGCCGTAACACAAGCCGGTGGTTTTGGCCGCCCCGGTGACGATGGCGGACTTGTCCGCCAGCGAAAATGCCTTCGCAACATCCATCCGCCTCTCCTTTTGCAAGCCGCGAAAGAAAACGGAGCGGCGCCGCTTTCCCCGTCCGTCCGTTTCGAAAATTATAACGCCGGCGTCCCCATTCGGCAAGAGAGAATACGTTCCGGCCGCGGGAAAGGATTCCGCTCGCCATCGCCGCCGCCGATCGCGATCGCGGCACCCTCACCGGAAAAGATCCTCCGGATCGTAGGGGCGGCATTCCCCGGGCCGGATGAGGCGGCCGTACCAGAAAGCCGGCAGCCGAACCGCCTGGGCCAGCGGATTTTTAAAACGCCTCTTCCCGCCCCCGCCGTGATACGCGACCAGAATGGGCGCCTCAAGGCCGAACCAGAGGAAAAGGCCGTCGTTGTCGCGGGTAAGATACAGTATCGGCTTGCCCTCTCCGCCCGGCTCTTCCAGCCATCTCCCGGCATTCCGCGGGAAGGCCTTCCCGGTCGCCCGCCGGTCCGTTCCCCTTTTCCGCCCTCTCCCCCCGCCAGCCACTTTCACGGCGCGGTCCATCGCCTTTCCTCCTTCATTCGTGCCAGGTATACCGAAGCATCGACAGGTCAACACCGGCGGCGCGGGCGAAAGCCATTTCGTCCAGAAACCGCCGGGAAATGTCCAAGAGAGCCCCGCCTTCCGCCGCCTCCCGCGCCTTCCCGCCATACCAGTCGCAAGGACGAGCATCTTTTCATACAAGCTTCCCCAGAAATCATGCGCCGCCTCAAGCCGCGACTCCTTGGCGCGGCCAGGCGCCGGCGGGTCCCGGGCCCGTCCTCCCCTGGATTGCCGGCGAGGCGCCAATCGCGGCAATGCACAGCCATCGCCCTTTCAATCCAGCGTTCGGCATCCTCTTCAGGCGGCAAATAGCGCCAGCCGAAACCCCTAGTGTTCCGTACAGTCTCAATCTTTGATTGAGACTGT
>JAITKH010000075.1 GCA_031278535.1 Planctomycetota bacterium
ACCCGCCTGTACCGCCTCCCGACACCGAGTTGGCGGCGAAAGACGCCGGACAGGCCGAAGGCGTTGCCGCCGCGCCGGTTTCTCCGGTCACAACCGATCCGGTACCCCACGGCGCCCCGGCGGGAATTGAGTCCGCTGCGGCATCTGCAGGACAGGGCGAAGAGGTTAGGTCGCCGGTTCCCACAGCGATAGCGGAAACTCCGGCGAATCGTGACGATACGGCTGGGAATGGCATTTCGGCGTCCACTCCGTCCGTTTCCGGACATGAGGCCGCCAATCCCGGTCCGGGAGATGCGGACGCCGTTCCCCCGGCCGGAGATCAGCCTGGCGATTCCGTCCCGCCGGAATCCAGAGAACAGGGGAAAGGCGACGATGCCGCCGCCCGGCAATAATTGATTGCTCCCCTCATGAAAGTTCCCGAATCTATGGATTCGATCTTGAACATGATAAGCTGCGTCCCGAGCAGGGTTTTTCACTCCCATTTCATCAATGCCGTCGCAGTTTGCAGAAAGGCGATACCCTATTCCACGGACGGGAAACTGTATTTTGCCGACAAAAGAAGACTGATTTCGGAATAAACTCTCCAGCATCCACGGTCCGGGGGTGGAGTGCATGGCCAAGGGGTAAGGCGCGCAAAAAATATGAGTCCGGGACAAAGTCTCATTCGTATCCGCGAGCAAGGAGGTTTAGGGGACGACTATTTAAAGGAGACCAGGTATGAAAGCACAGCGCATTGTGTTATTCGCCGTACTATTTCTCGCGGCCTTCGTGGCGGTCGCCCAGGCCGGACAGGCGAAGATCATCAAGGTCGGCCACACGGGCACTGCCGAGCACCATTACCAGATGTACCTTGAGAAGTGGGCGGAAATCATCACCACACGCACCGACGGACGCTACACGTTCGAGATTTATCCCTCCGACCTTTACGGCAAGCCGAACCAGCTAATCGAGGGGGCGCAACTTGGAACCGTGGACATGGTGCTCGCGACCGGTTCCCTCCTGACGTCCTACAGCCCGAAATACGGCGTCCTCAATCTTCCCTTTCTGTTCGAGAGTTCCATGCAGGCCTGCGAAATACTCAATGGCCCAATTGGCAAGGAGATCGAGGAGAGTCTGGCTGGCCGCAACCTCATCGTGCTTGGCTGGTGGGAAAACGGCATGCGCCACCTGTTTCCCGGCAATCCGGTGGAAAAGATAGCGGATCTTCGCGGCAGGAAGCTGCGCACCATCAACTCGGCCGAAATGATCGACACTATCAACGCTTTCGGCGCCAGCGCCGTGCCCATGGGCTTCAACGAGGTCTACTCCGCCTGGCAACTCAAGACCATCGATGGCTGCGAGGGCACCATCACCCATATGCTCACCCAAAAGTATTACGAACTGACCAAGTCGGCCGTCCTCCTGTGGTATATGCACGTCCCGAATCCCCTGGTGTCGTCCAAGCGCCTGTGGACAAGCATTCCCAGGGAAGATCAGGAAATTTTCCTGGAAGAGTCGCAAAAGATGAGCTGGTTCTCCTTCAAGTTCCAGAACGAAATGGACGAGAAGGAAATTAAGCAGTGCGAGGAGTTGGGCGTCGTCTTTACCAAGCCCGATCGCGCCCCCTTTATCGAAGCGGTACACCCGGTCTGGGACAAATACCGGCCCAAATACGGAGAAATGCTGGACAAGATCCTGGCGGCGACCAGGAAAAATTAGGCGGCCGCCCTGGAAATTTCTGCCCGGCGCAACTTTCTGCCGTCTCTCTGACGTTCCCGGGGATGTCCGGTTATGTACATCCCCGGGAAAGGATACCGATGCATATGTTGAAAAAATTGAAATCCGTCAATGATATTGTGGCGAAGATCATGAACTGGCTCATGATTTTTTTTATGTCCGGCATGGTGGTCTTCATCTTCATGCAGGTCATCTACCGCTATATTCTCAAGACCCCCCTGTCCTGGTCCGAGGAACTGTCGCGGTACTTCTTTTCGGGCGTTACCCTGTTTGGCGCGGTCGTTCTTTTCAAGGAATCCAAGCACATTAACATGTCCCTGCTCACCGACCGCATAAAAAGCGAATGCGTCAGGAAACTTTTCTACCTGGCCTGTCAGGCGTTCTGCCTCGTTTTTTTGCTCGCCATCATATGGTACGGCTTTCCAATGGCGTATATGATAGTGGAATTCGAAGTCATGTCGCCCTCGATGGAGTGGTTGAAAATGGGCTACGTGTTCATGATGCTTCCCGTCGCGAGCCTTTTGTCCATATCCATGCTGCTGGAATTGATCCTTTCCACGGCGAAGACCTTGAAGACGGGGGAGGCTAAATAGTATGGGCCTCTGGCTGATAATCTTTTTTGTGTTTTTCCTCTTGATCGGCGTACCCATAGCGGTCACCCTTGGCATCACCTGCCTGGCCGCGGCCGTGGTCACCGGCAACATAGGATCCGAAGTCCTGGTCCAGAAAATGTTCAACGTCGCCAACACCTTCGAGCTCATGGCGATTCCCTTCTTCATCCTGGCGGGCAACATCATGGCCTCGGGCGGCGTGTCCAAGCGCCTCGTCGACCTCGCCGCCACCCTGTTTGGACGCTTCAATGGAGGACTGGCGCTGGTGGCGACCCTGGCCTCGACCTTTTTCGGCGCGGTTTCCGGATCCGCCCCGGCCACCACCGCCGCCATTGGCGGCGTCATGCTGAAGCCGATGGCGGAAAAAGGCTACGACAAGAACTTCGCCGGCGCCGTGGTCGCCGCCTCCGGCACCATAGGCCTCATCATCCCGCCGAGTCTGACCATGGTCCTTTACGGCGTGAGCACCAATACCTCTATCGGCGACCTGTTCATGGCGGGCTTCATTCCCGGCGTCATCATCTGCATCGCCCTCATGACGGTTGAATATGCCATTTCCGTCAAAAGAGGCTATCGGGGAGACGAAAAACCTACCTGGGGCGCCGCCCTCCATGCTTTCATCAACGCGTTCTGGGCCCTGCTCATGCCCGTCATCATCCTGGGCGGCATTTATACCGGCGTCTTCACTCCGTCGGAATCGGCTGCCGTGTCGGTCGTCTACGGGGTGATCGTCGGTCTGTTCATCTACCGGGAAATCACTTTCCGGGAATTGCCGGCTCTCATCCTCAAATCGGCGAAATCGACGGCGCTGCTCATGTACCTGATGATCACGGCCGAGGTTCTCGGCTATGTGCTGGTCAGCGAACAGATTCCCCAGAGCATCGCCGGGATGATTCTGAACATTTCCTCCAACGCCAACGTTGTGATTCTCATCATGATTGTAATCCTGCTGTTCGTCGGCACCTTCATGAACAACTCGGCGGCCATGGTTCTCCTGGCGCCCATATTCTATCCGATCATTCTTGGACTGAATGTCAACCCGGTCTTTTTCGGCATCATCATGGTCATCTCCCTTGCCATCGGCCACAACACTCCCCCGGTCGGGTTATGCCTCTTCATCGCCTGCGACATCGGCAACATCAAGTTGGAAGGCTTGGTCAAACAGATCGTTCCTCTCGTCCTTACCATGATTGCCGTGGTGATTGTCCTCAGCTTCCTTCCCGGCGTGATAACCTTCCTGCCGGAAGTGCTCAAGGCGTGGAACCAGTGAGGTCAAGGCATCGCCACATCACCCCCAATAGTCGTTAAAAAGAAAGGCAGACTTGTAAAGGGGTCTGCCTTCCTTCTCTTGGCTGGTGTTATTAACCGTCCTGTCGTCCTGGTGACATGGCGCCAAAAGCCGCTTGGGGCTCGTAGGTAAATGGCGTTAGCAAGGTTACACTTCATTACCCGGCGCTCTCGGGTTTTCGCCAAGCCGCCGGCAAAAACCTTTTGCCGGCGAACTCGGGCTACCGCCTCGTCCTGTCGCTTTCTCCCCCGCCTTTTCCGTCGATGGGCTGAGGAAGCAGCTTTTGGCCCCGCCGATTGACGCGCCGCGCGGAAATGCCGTCGGCGGGATGTCGTTGTCCGACTGCCGCCTTTCCTTCGCCGCTCACCAGTCTCGCCAGATCGTTCACCATGTCGTCGAGTTGGCCGGCTTGAGTCGACAGTCTCTCGGACGCGGCGGCCAACTCCTCGGAACTGGCCGCATTCTGTTGCGTCGTCTTGTCCATCTGCGCCACGGCGGTGTTGACCTGGTCGACGCCCTGGGCCTGTTCATTGGTGGCGGAGGCGATCTCCTTCACCAGCCGGGAAATGTTGGAGGCGGATTCCTTGATGTCGGAGAAACTCTTGCCGAGACGGCCGGCAATATCCGACCCCTTGTGAACCCGTTCGACCGTGCCCTGGATCAGCGTGGTGGTGTCGCGGGCCGCCTGGGCCGAACGCTGGGCGAGGTTGCGCACCTCGTCGGCGACCACCGCGAAGCCCTTTCCGGCCTCGCCGGCGCGCGCG
>JAITKH010000108.1 GCA_031278535.1 Planctomycetota bacterium
GTGACTAATCTGGTCGCCGGGTATTCGAAAATACCGGCCATCCACGGGGTGACTTTGCAGCTGAAGGAAGGCCAAATCGTGGCCATCCTCGGGTCCAACGGTGCGGGCAAGACCACGACCCTCCGGGCGATAACCAACGTCATCGCCCCCTATTCGGGATCGGTCGTCTATCGGGGCAAGAGCATTCTCGGAGTGCCGTCCCACAATATGGTGCGCATGGGAATCAGCATGGTTCCCGAGGGAAGGCACCTTTTCCCGAAGATGACCGTCCTCGACAACCTCCTGATGGGCGCGTTCATCGTCGAAACCCAGCGGGAGGCGGAGGAGTCGCTCCAGGAGGTATATGCCATCTTTCCCCGGCTGGCCGAGCGCAGGCATCAACTCGCCGGAACCCTTTCCGGCGGCGAACAGCAGATGGTGGCCATAGGCCGGGCCTTGATGTCCCGGCCCAAACTGCTCATCCTGGACGAACCGAGCCTCGGCCTCATGCCGAAACTGGTGGACGAAATATTCGAGTTCATCAAGCGGATCAACAAGAACGGCATATCCATCGTCATCGTCGAGCAGAACGCCGAAAAGACGCTGGAGTTCTCGGATTACGCCTATGTCATTTCGAACGGCGAGACGGCGATCGAGGGAACGGGAAAGGAACTTCTGAACAACGATCAGGTGCAGAAGGTGTACCTGGGAATCGATTGATCGTCCACAAAGCCGCCATATCGGCGCGGTCATTGTTGTCCACACCACGCGCTGCCGCCGGCCCGGATTGATCTGTTCTCGAACGGCTATTCGGTGCGCCGGCCGCGGCGCGAAACAAGGAGGATGCCGCCATGAAAGTTGGTTGCGTCACGGAGATTAAGAAGCATGAATACCGGGTCGGCCTCACCCCGGCCAATGTCGCCGCGTACCGCCGGAACGGCCACGAGGTTTATGTCCAGGCCGGCCTGGGAGCCGGTTCCTCCTTCCCCGACGCGGAGTACCTGGCCGCCGGAGCCATCGTGCTGGACAAGGCCGGAGAAGTTTGGCGCGAAAGCGAATTGCTTGTCAAAGTCAAGGAACCGCTTGAAGACGAATACCCCTTTCTGCGCGACGGCCTGATGCTCTACACCTATCTTCACCTCGCCGCCGACGCCGCGCTGGCCCGGGCCATGCTCGATTCGGGAGTGACCGGCATCGCGTACGAAACCCTCACCGACGGCAAGGGAGGGTTGCCCCTGTTGACCCCGATGAGCGAGGTGGCGGGCCGGCTCAGCGTACTTGAAGGGGCGAAGTGCCTTGAAAGGCCCTTCGGCGGCCGCGGGGTTCTTCTGCCAGGAGTGCCGGGCGTCGCCCGGGCGAAAGTGGTCATCATCGGCGGCGGGGTGGTCGGATGGAACGCCGCCAAGATGGCGCTGGGATTCGGCGCACGGGTGGCGGTGCTGGACGTTAACCTCGATCGCCTCCGCCATTTCGACGATATCTTCGGGATGCGGATCCAGACGTTGTACAGCGACGAATCCTCGATACGCCGGGAACTCGTCGACGCCGATCTGGTCATCGGCGCGGTCCTCATCCCCGGCAAGAGCGCCCCAAAGTTGATAAAGAGGGAATACCTGCGGGACATGATGCCCGGCAGCGTGATTGTCGACGTGGCCATCGACCAGGGCGGATGCTCCGAGTGCAGCCGACCTACCTACCACGACGATCCAACCTTTGTGGTGGACGGCGTGGTGAACTATTGCGTCGCCAACATGCCCGGCGGCACTCCCCGCACCTCGACCGTGGCCTTGACGAACGCCACCCTCCGCTATGGGCTGCTCATCGCCGATCACGACCTCGAAGCGGCTTGCCGGGCTGATGCGGGAGTCAAAAACGCCGTCAACATCCACAAGGGAAAATGCACGCACGAAAACGTCGCCGTTTCGCTGAATCTCCCTTTTGTCCCCCTTGACGGGATCGTAACTCCGGTGAGGCGGGAACGGGATGCCTGAATTTGGGTGAAATCCGTGCGCGACATGAGAAAAGGAGTGTCCTGCCATGAAGAACAAAGTCCTGATCAATTTCTGGATTCCGCCCGAAGTGGAAAATGCTCTAGGCGGCCGAATCGAGGCGGTATATCCCGGGGAAGCGGTCGCCGGCGTCTATACCCCGGACGAATTGAAGAAACTGCTGCCGGAGGCGGACGCGGTTGTCCTGAACACCGAGGAATTCGGCAAGGAGATGATCGATCTCGGCGCCGGGCTCAAGGCCATTGGCCGGAACGGGGTGGGCTGCGATTCGATAGATTGCGAATATGCGGCCAGTCGGGGCATCGCGGTCATCAACTCGCCCACGGCAGTGACCCAGCCGACGGCCGAGCTTACCGTCGGCATCATGCTTGACATCGCCCGCCGCCTGACCTTCCTCGACAAGAAGCTTCGGCGCGATCGGAGATGCATCCTCATGCCTTCCTACGAAACAATTTCCACCAGCCTTTTCGGCAAAACCCTCGGCATCGTCGGCTACGGCCGCATCGGCAGGGCCGTCGCCGTCAAGGCGCACGGCCTCGGCATGCGCATCATGTACGATGATCCGATTCCCGAGCCGCCCGAGGCGGAGGTGTTTGTCGGCGCCAGAAAGGTCGGACGCGAAGAATTGATCAGGGCCGCCGACTTCGTCACGATCCATTGCCCCTACCTTCCGGAGAACCACCATCTGATCAATGACAAGACCCTGTCCATGATGAAGCCGACCGCCTATCTGATCAACGCCTCGCGCGGCAAGATGGTGGACGAGGCCGCCCTGGTGCGGGCGCTGAAAGCCAAAATTATCAAGGGCGCGGCTCTCGACGTCTATGAGATGGAACCGGAGGTGAGTCCCGAGCTTCTCGACATGGACAACGTGGTGCTTGTGCCCCACGTCGGCACCTGGTCCTACGACTCCAGGGTGGCGATGATGCACGAAGTGCTCGCCGGCATCCGCGACTATCTCGACGGGAAGACTCCCTTTAACATCTTTAACAGGGACGATCTGGGCAAATACGGGAAAAAACGGTCTTGATTTCGCCGGAAACAGCCAATCTGGCGGATCATGACGGGGCTCGGCTTCAATCGAAACGCTCGATTCGACTCTCCTTGTCATATCGACGGCCGCCAAAACCGCATGTGACGCCTCACCCCTCCCCTCTCCTCCCTGGAAGTGCCCGGCAATCAGGCCAACCTCCTGGCATTGAGCATTTGCCCGGAGGATGCCGGACAACATCTCTTGCGGACGGGTTTGCGTAATGATGCATGGCTTCCGCCATAACTTGCGCCGGGCAACGCACAAAGCTTTCGCCCTGATCCGACTTGCCGTCCTCTCATGCCAGAGGCATTGACAGAGCACTTCCCGATCACCGATCTCCTGCGGCGGTCCGCGTCGGGGAATGAACTTCCCCTTGTCGTTGGCCGTTCCCGTGTGTTTGAGAGCGTTTTCCAAGGCGCGACAGGTGGTTACAAGATTTTCAAGGTCAATTGAATCGTTGCCGGACATGGCGTCTCATCCTCCATGGACGCCTCTCGATATACAAAATTACGATAACAGTTGAAACAACACATGCTGACAAAAATAAAAAACCGGCGCAACGCGCATATATTTTACGGAACACTAGATCCGCGGCAACCACTCGGCAAGGGCGGAGTTTGCCGGACATTTACGGGTTTTGAATTTTACGCTTGACAAACCAGGGCGATATAGTTTTAACAACAAAACACAATGAGAAGCGTTCTGGGCGAATTGTTCTTTTGGGAGGAACGGGATGAACAAG